>NZ_DAMBUH010000003.1:322-8745 GCF_032053605.1 Tianweitania sp. | reverse complement strand
TCAAGCGTCAGCGTTCCGCCATATTGCGCCACGAGGTCCGAGACGATCGAGAGGCCGAGCCCCGAGCCCGGTTTGGTTTCGTCCAGGCGCTTGCCGCGCTTCAGCGCCTCGCGCCGTGCTTCGTCCGGAATGCCCGGGCCGTCATCCTCGATGATCAGCGCGAAACGCTCCGCGCCTTCGACGCTTGCAGCGCTGCGAATGCTGACCTGTACCCGCTCGCGGGCCCACTTCATGGCGTTCTCGATCAGATTGCCGGACACTTCCTCAAAGTCCCCTTCCTCGCCGGCAAAGATGATCTCGCCATCAGGCATGTCGAGGCTGGTGCGCATGGATGGGTTGAGCTTCTCCATGACGCGTAGGAGACGCTCCATGGAAGGGCGCAGCGGCGTGCGGAACACCACACTATCACGCTGTGCCGCGATCCGAGCGCGCTGAAGATAGTTGTCGATCTGCTGGCGCATCGCGGTTGCCTGGTCGCCCAGCAACTGCCCCTGCTCCGTGCCCATGGACCGGCCTTCGTTCATGATCACGGCCAAGGGCGTTTTCAACGAATGGGCGAGATTGCCGACCTGCGTGCGCGCCCGCTCCACGATGCGGCGGTTGTTGTCGATCAGCGCATTGGTTTCATGAACCAGCGGCTCGATCTCAGGCGGGAAAGACCCTTCCAGCCGCTGCGCCGATCCTTCGCGCACCTTCGACAAGGCAGCCCGCACCTTAGCCAGCGGCCGCAAGCCGAAGATGATGGCGGCGGCGTTGAAGGCAACGGTGCCCAAACCGAACATGAAGAGATAGAAGTATAGCCGCTGCTCGAACTCGCCGATCTCGTCTTCGAGTTCGGTCAGGTTGCCCATGACGCGGAACCGCGCGATGCGGTTTTGGTCGTCAAGCACGAACTCGTTTTCGAACACCTTGACGCGCTCACCGGCCAAGCCGTTGGCGGCATAAGAGCGCTGGAACCGCCCGTCGAAGGGCACCTGCACCAGCGTCGGCGAATCGACATTGCCGCTGAAGGACAGCGAGCGCAAACGGCCGGTCAGGTTCTCCGAGATCGTCTCGACCGACCAGTACCAGCCGGAACGGGGAATGACGTAGCGCACGTCGCCAAGATCCGGCGAGCCTTGAAGGCGACCCTCATCGCTGACGCCAACCGCACCGATCAGATTGAACAGGTGCGCTGACAGAAGACTATCGAAGCTCCGTTCGCTCGCTTGCCGATAAAGCGCCGAGATCACCGTCGCGATTGCCACGAGCGACAGCACCGCCCACAGCGTCGAAAGCGCCAGAACGCGGATTGTCAGCGATCGCGGAAGGCGGATCATGCGCTGAAATCAGGCCGCCCGGCCGGGATCGCGCATCCGGTAGCCCATGCCACGCACCGTTTCGATCAGGTCCACGCCCATCTTGCGGCGGAGACGTCCGACGAAAACCTCGATCGTGTTGGAGTCACGGTCGAAATCTTGATCGTACAGATGCTCCACCAGTTCCGTACGCGACACGACTTCGCCGGTATGGTGCATGAGATAGGCCAGCAGGCGAAACTCGTGCGAGGTCAGCTTCAACGGCACGCCGTCGACATCCGCCTTGGATGCCTTGATGTCCAACCGCAGCGGGCCGCACGACAATTCGGACGAAGCATGGCCGGCCGCGCGGCGGATCAGCGCCCGCACACGCGCCAGCACTTCTTCGATATGGAAGGGCTTGGTGACGTAATCGTCGGCGCCCGCATCGATGCCCTGCACCTTGTCGCTCCAGCGGTCACGCGCTGTGAGAATGAGAACCGGCATCTTGCGACCCGCACGGCGCCAGCGTTCCATCACGCTGATGCCGTCCATCTGCGGCAGGCCGATATCCAGCACGACGGCGTCATAGGGTTCGGTATCGCCGAGGAAGTGTCCTTCCTCGCCATCATAGGCGCGATCGACCACATAGCCCGCATCGGACAATGCGTCGGACACTTGACGGTTCAAATCCTTGTCGTCCTCGACGACCAGTATGCGCATGCCCTCTCCCTCGAAAGGTCTGTGTCTGCCGTCCGGTTCAATCCTTGTCGGCAGGCACGATATATTCGGCGCGCCGCGGCCGGGCGCCGTCTTTTCCGGGAAGCAGGATCACGATACGGCAGATCTGCTTCCCGTCCTGAACGGCCGGCATGGCGCGTGCAAGCTGGCCGCCTTTGTCGGCCGCCAGCTTCACGCCAATCGCATAGCAATCATCGGCATAGGCTGTCGATGGCCAAGGTGTTGCCGCCAACGAGCCGAGCACGACGAGCGAAGCGAAGGTAAGAGCGCGTGTGAGCTTCATGATTCCCGTCGAGGAAAAACAGTGGGCCGGAGCGAAGATGGCGTGTGCGGGGGCAACGGCTCGTTGCCCGGCGATCGATCCGCATCCCGGATCCTTTCGCCTCGTCTTGCCGCCATCTGTTTCTCCACTTTCCTTGAGGTTATCGCAGGAGGGCTGAACGCGTCATGAACGTTTCCGTTGCCCGCTCAGCCCATCCCCAACAGCCCGGATCACTCAGCGAACCATCATGAGCCAGGCGCACTCAGCCGATCTTTTCCGTCGCCGACAAGCGGCTGAGGACAGCGATCACACCGCCAACCGCCGTCACGATCTGCAGCAAGGCTTCGCTCATCAGGGCCTGATCGCTTGCCCCGATCGACATGCCCATCAAACCGCCGACAGCCGCAGCCACCGTTACCAGCGACGCCCAGACCGTACGCGAGAGATACCAGGGTTTCGAGCTTTCCATTGCGAACTCCTTCCGTTTGTTCATCACAAAAGTGCGAAATCAGCCTGCGCCGGAAGCCCGGCACCGACCGCTGCGCTGATCTGGCGGACCGTGACCCGAAGCAGTGCCGGCACGCTTCCGAAGTCGCCGACCGCTTGGTCACGAGTGTAGACAAAGGCAGCCGAGCCGAGCGAAACGCGGCGCTTCAGCCCTCCCGCACCGTCCGCAATCTCGACCTCGTAAGCTTCCGCCGCCTCTCCCAAGGGGATGTCGCTGGCCGCCCAATCATCCGCATCCATCCGGCCGCGCCGGATCCAAGAGAACCGCCATCCATCAGCCTTCGCCGAACAGCGAAGATGAACCGGCGCGAGCGGAAGCCGCGACCGCTGGCCGCCAACCAGGCTTTGAGTCGCAAACAGCGCATCCGAGATGGCGTAGCCGGTCGGCCCAACCCGCCATTGCCGCTCCAAACCTAGCTCGCCCGAGCGCAAACCAGCCGGCTTCACTCGGTCATCAAGCAGCACGAATCTCTGCCCGGACGAAGCGCCGGCTCCCATCGCGTCTTCGGTTCCGAGTTGAGCCCGCAGCAAATCACGCAGCTGCCAGCGACCGGCCGAAACCTCTTCGGCCTTGCTGAACTGCACGATCTCCCAGATGCCATTGTCCGCCTGCACCGCCGCCGTGCCGCCGCCATTCAGCATCTGCGCGGTGGATTGGCTGGCCAACGACCCCGCCAGCAGCGACACCTCGATCCGATTGGCATGATCAAGCCGACCGACAACGCCAGGCTTCAGCGGCTCCACCAACTCGCCAATCACTGCTGGCGCAGCAACCAGCCCGCGCTCGCTGAACCCGCTTTCTTCCGGCGAGGCCATCACGGCCAGCGTCTTCCAAGGCTTGGCATAGGCCGCGATCCGCAGCTGGTTTTCAGGCAAGGTTTCGCCCGGCAGCATCGGCAGATCCAGCAGCACCACGAAGGGCGCGCCCGCCACGGGTTGCGTGATGACGGTCTCGATCGGCTTCTGCACCCGCCACGGCGAGGCCGGCACGCGGCGGATCTGCTTGGCGCGCAGACTGCGCTTCGCTCCCGCTTCCACGCTGGTCACCAGATACTCGATCCCCGGCTTGTCCTCCGGCAGTCGAATAACTGTACCCGGCTGAAGATCAATCGCGCCGTTGGGAACGGCAAAAGCTACCTCTTCCCGCCCAGCCCAAAAATCCCGCAACCGATCCGCCGCCAGCGCCGCCGCATTCGCGGGTTCCAGCACCACCGGCATCGCCAAAGCCTGTTGCCGCGTTTCCCCCTGCCGGGGATCGACACTGCGCACCGTTCCCGCCTGGTAATCCGCAAACGGATCACGGAACGCCAGCGTCAGCTCGGTCGGCAACTCGCCATCCGGCACACGGCTCGTTTCGATGACGCCGCCACTTTCCTCGATAACGAGATCCGTGACCTCGATCGCAGCCGCCGTGCTTTGCCCGCCAAACCGCAAGCGCTCGCCGTCGTCGCGCACGCCCAACCCGAACAGGTTCACGATCGGCTCCAGCGCCGCCCGCGCCGTCCCGGGCTCTTCCACGATAAAGCCGGGAACCGACCCATCGACGCCAGATGTATCCGCCGCCGGCAGCCCATGATCGGCAAGCACCGCGGCGATCAGATCCGCCACAGTCACCGTGTTCAAGCGCCCGTTCAGCCAATGCCCAAGCAGCCAGTTGCTGCCATCGGCCCAGACGTCGCCTCGCACGGGAAAAGCCGGGAAAGGCCGCGCATCCCAAGCCCAGAGATAAACACGCTCGGCATCCACCATCCGCCCGCCATAAACAGGCGAAACGGGATTGTCGGTGTCGCGAAAGCCGGCAACATCAGGATCCCACTGCGCCTGATGCGCCTGGAGAAAGTTCTGCTGCGCAACATCCGAGCGGCCGCCGGTCGAATAATAGGGCAGGCCATTTTCCGTCGACTTCGGATCAGGAAACACATTCGGCTGGTTCGGCCCCTTGTCCGCCGCCGAACAGCCCAGCTCGGTAAACCAGATCGGCTTCGAGCACGGCACCCACGCGGTCGCCTGCGCCGCCTCCACGCCACCCGCCCGATCATGATGCGGGTTGTCCCACCAGTTCTTCAAATCCTTGAAGCGATAAACCCATGGCCTACCGTAAGCGCCATCGGTGATCGGCGTGCGCTTGCGGGCGTGGCGGTCATCCAGACTGGCATAATACCAGTCATACCCCTCGCCGCCCGCAATCTGACTGCGCAACCCGTCCGGGTCATAGGAACTGCCGAACCCGTCCGGATTGCCGCCGCTGGCATCCGCATCGCGCCAGTCGGATAGCGGCATGTAGTTGTCGACGCCGACCGCATCGATGGCCGGATGCGCCCAAAGCGGGTCGAGGTTGTAGAGGATGTCGCCGGTTCCGGCCGGCTGGTGCCCGAAATATTCGCTCCAGTCCGCCCCGTAGCTGATCTTCGTATCAGGCCCGAGGATCGCCCGCACATCCTCCGCCAGGCGCATCAGCGCCCTTACAAACGGAAAGCCCCCCATCTCGTCGCGCACCGACGTCAGCCCACGCAGCTCGGAGCCGATCAGAAACGCCTCGACCCCACCCGCCGCCTTCGCCAGATGCGCGAAATGCAGAAGGAAACGCCGATAGCTCCACTCATCCGCCCCACCAGTGAAGCGAACCGTATCCGCCTCCGCCCGAAACGCCTCGCGCCCCGCTTCCCCAACAAACGCCGCGATCTGCGCTCCAGCCGCCGCACTTCCCTGCACCGTCCCCGCCTGATCCGGCGCCGGATGACAGCTAATCCGCCCGCGCCAGGGGTAAGCCGGCTGCCCCACCCCGCCATGCGGGTTCGGCAGCGCATTGCCTTCCGCCACATCCATCATGATGAACGGATAAAGCGTCACCTTCAGCCCGCGCGATTTGATCTCGCGGATCGCCTCCATCACTGACCGGTCCGACGGCGCACCGCCATAAGCCGCATGCCCGTCATGGCGCGAAACCTCGGCCGCATCCGCCCGCTCCAGCCCCGACACGCGCCACGGCTGCGACTGACCACCCGCCGTGTTCTGCGTCACCATCGGCCGGATCGTGCAGTCACCAGCGCGCAGATCTTTGCCGAACCAGGTCGCCACCAGCCCGATATGTTCGAGCCTTGGACACAGCGCCTGCAACTCGTCCAGCGCGGCAACCAGATCGCTGCCGGCATGCAGCACATGCCGGTTCAGCGCTTCCGTTTCGCCCGGCCGATGCTTCAGAGTCACCAAGGACGGCGACAGCCCGTATTCCGTCGAACCGGGAATCAGCGTCACCGCCCTGATATTGGCGCTCAAGCCGCCAACCGCCCGCATCACCTCGAACGAGAATTGCGGCACGCGATTGCCATAGTCGGCGAGCGGAAAGCGCTCGAACACGACGTAAGCCGTGCCGCGGTAAGACGGCGCATTTCCGGCGCCCTGCTTGGCCTCGATCAGGTGATCGGGCTCCTGAGCGTCATCGCCGCGATACCAGCGAATTTCATAGCGCGTCTGGTCGAGCTCGCGCCCATCCGCCCAGATTCTTCGCACGCCCGCGATCGGTCCTTCACAAAGCGCAAACGCCAGATTGGCAAAATAGGTGTAGCTGGTGACCTTCGGCCCGCCCTTCGCGCCCGCGCGCTCGGAGGTCGTTTCCTCCTCGAACAGCGTCGCCCAGATCAGCGTCCCGTTCACCCGCACGCTGCCGTAAACGCGTGGCAAAGCCGCCCCATCCTCGGCCGTAAATGGGCGCGGATCGTTGAGGCGCGGACCTTCGAGCCGCCGCGTGCCGTTGATGACGGCCTGATCCACGGCATAGCCCGCCAAGGCACCCGCCGCACGGCCCACAACCGCTCCGACAGGCCCCAGCATGCCGCCGAGAAACGCCCCGGCCGCCTGCAAAACGATCGTCGCCATGGAAACCTCAGCTGTTCAGTTCGGGAAAGGCAAACACGCCGGCAATCCGGCGCTTCCAATGCGAGCCCAACGGCGAAACCAGCACCGCATGCCCCTCATAGGCGTGGATCATGCGGGTCTCGCCGACCGCGATTGCACAATGCTTGGCCGGCAGGTCCGGCTGCCAGCGAAACAGGATCAGATCGCCCGCCGCCATCGCTTCTACCGACTTCTCCCGGCAATGCCGCCGCGCCGCGTCCATCAGCGGATCACCGCCGCCCGCTTCCGCCCAATCGGCTGCATAAGCGCCCGGCTGCTCGGGAACGGTGCCATAAACCCCGTCCCACACGCCCATGATGAGCCCGAGACAGTCGCACCCCACCGCGCGATGTCATTGCCTCGGCTACAATCCGTTCGCCTGATACCCCCTTGGTCATGGCACAATTGGCGCGCCGTCGAAGACGACGCCGTCCGTGACATAGCCGTAAGCCGCATCATTGCCAGGCAGATGCGGAAAGCCGCGGAAATTGGCGCTGTTGCCAAACTTCGCCTTGCAGGTCGCAAACAGCTTGTCGCAACCCACTTCCACCGTGAACGAGTCGCCCGGCGCGGAAACAATCGTGCCGTCGCGCCAAAGCACCAGCCGCACGCCATCCAGCCGCCTTGCATGGTCCAGCACCTGCTCCGTCCGCCCGGCATTGGCACCGGATGTCCAGGTTAGCCGCCCGTGCGAAAACCACCCGGCCTCCGCTTCGTTCAACCCGGAAACCAGCACCGCATCGCGCCCCTCGATCTCCACCACGGCTCCGCTGGCATGAAAATCCGGCCGGTCCAGCGCCACTTTGCATCGGCGATCGCCCAGCACCGCGTCGCATTCCCTGCGAATGTAGCGGCCATTCACGCGATCGAGGCTTTCCGTCGGGCTCAGCAACTCCGCCGTAAACTGCCCGTCCTGCCGCGTGATCTTGCCGATCACCGCCTTGCGCAGCAGCGTCCATTGGCCGGGATCGCTCCAGTTCACCAGCAGCGTTTCGACGCCCGCGCCATCAAACACGCCCGCCGCGATCTCCTCGTCCGAAATGTCGAGCGAAGACAGCGCGCCGTCGATATCCACCGTGTCGGTGCTCAGACCCAGCCGGTCGCGCGCCTCACTCGCCAAGAACCCGCTTTCCGGCTGAAACACAGTGCCATCCACCACCAGCCGCTCGTCATGATCGGTATAGCCGGCGACCGTCCCGTCGCGCCGCGTCACACGCCAGCAATGGCACAAAGTCGTCGTCGCGCCCTGGAGATGCGCGCGAAACTCTTGGCTCACACTCATGCACTCACCTCGATCAGGGGAATGGAAGGGATTTGCCCGGCCTTGAAGGCGGTTAGGCTGATGGCGATGCGCTCGGTGTCGAAGCGCACCGGCACATGAAACTCGAAGCCGGCCGTCACCACCGCGCCCTCCGTCGGCGCATGCACCAGCGTCACCAACCCCGTTGCGGCATCCACTGCAAAGCGGTTCGCGGCCAGCTCCGCGCCCGCCACCGCCACGCGCACGCTTGATGCCAGCACCTTGCGGATCGGCCGGACATAAGCGTCCTCGCCAACCCCATAGGTCTTCGCCAAGGGGAACTCCCGCGCCACACCGTCCCCGGTGCCAACCCGCTGGTCCCGCGCCCCGACCGTCCCATCCGGCCGGCACGACTTCATGTCGAACGGATCGCGAAAGCGGAACCCGTGCAGCGACCCGCGCCGCGCCTCGAAGAAGTCCATGATCTCGTAGAGGTCACTCA
>NZ_DAMBUH010000003.1:0-208 GCF_032053605.1 Tianweitania sp. | reverse complement strand
CCCGCCGCTCCGGCCCGCCGGTCGCGCCGAAAGACACGGCTGCGGGAAACAGCACGTCATGAAACTCAGCCATCTCAGCTCCCCTATCGACTGCGCGCGCCGCGCGAGACAGCCTGCGCCAGCATGCCGGTGATTTGCGCTTCCGACTTGCGGAACGAGGCCGCATCACTCGCCGTCACATTGAAGGTGATGTTCACCGGCGCCGAAC
>NZ_DAMBUH010000002.1:128622-130674 GCF_032053605.1 Tianweitania sp. | reverse complement strand
GGCGGCTTTCCGGGCGCGCAACGCGTTTTGAGCGAGCTCAGCAACGGGCCGCGCCGCCGCCGTGTCGGTTTAAAGCCGGACGGCAAAGCGCCGGTGCGCGCGCATGCGCCGCTCTTCGCCGATGCCGAAGGGCAAAGATTGATCGGCGAGGTCACCTCCGGCGGGTTCGGTCCGAGTGCGGAAGGCCCCGTTGCCATGGGTTATCTGCCCGCAGAGCACACCGCTCCCGGTACACAGGTCTTTGCTGAGGTGCGCGGCAAGTATCTGCCGATGACCGTGTCTACCATGCCGTTCATCACGCCCACCTACAAACGTTGACGTTTCATTTCATGCTGCTTCCGGATCAGGCTGCGCTGCAGCTGGCCCGGTGCACCTTCATTCTCGGAGAGAAAAAATGCTGAAGTTCACCGCCGAACACGAATGGCTGAAGCTCGATGGCGATGTTGCAGCAGTGGGCATCACGCAGCATGCCGCCGACCAGCTCGGCGACCTCGTTTTCGTGGAACTGCCGGAAATCGGAACAGAACTCGCCAAGGGCGACAACGCCGCCACGGTTGAAAGCGTGAAGGCGGCTTCCGACGTTTACGCGCCGCTCGACGGCGAAGTGACCGAGGTCAACCAGGCGCTCGTCGACGATCCTTCGCTGGTCAATTCGGACCCGCAGGGTGCCTGGTTCTTCAAGCTCAAGCTGAAGACCCTTGCAGATGCCGACGGCCTGCTGGACGAGGCCGCCTATCAGGACCTGATCGGATGAGTGACTCCATCGACTTCCATTTCACCGATTACGATCCCTACGACTTCGCCAATCGCCGCCATATCGGTCCTTCACCGGCCGAGATGGGGGCGATGCTGAAGGTGATCGGCTATCCTTCGCTCGATGCGCTCATTGACGCGACAGTGCCTTCCTCCATCCGCCAGCAGAAGCCGCTGGCTTGGGGTGCGGCGTTGACGGAGCGCGAAGCGCTCGACCGCTTGCGTGAAACGGCCAACAAGAACCAGGTGCTCACCTCGCTGATCGGCCAAGGCTATTACGGCACCGTCACACCACCGGTGATCCAGCGCAACATTCTGGAAAACCCGGCCTGGTACACGGCCTACACGCCCTACCAGCCGGAAATCAGCCAGGGCCGCCTCGAAGCGCTCTTGAACTTCCAGACGATGATCTGCGATCTGACCGGGCTGGATGTCGCCAATGCCTCGCTGCTCGATGAGGCGACGGCAGCGGCCGAAGCCATGGCGCTGTGCCAGCGTCAGGCCAAGAACAAGGCAACCGCCTTCTTCGTCGACCAGAACTGCCATCCGCAGACGATCGCGCTGATCGAAACGCGTGCGGCTCCACTCGGATGGTCGGTGATTGTCGGCGATCCGATGACAGACCTCGACCCAGTCGATGTGTTCGGCGCGATCTTCCAGTATCCCGGCACGCATGGGCATATCCGTGACTTTTCCGGGCTGATCGCCCGCCTGCATCAAACCGGCGCCGTTGCCGCCATCGCGGCAGACCTCCTGGCTCTGACGCTTCTCAAGTCGCCCGGCGAAATGGATGCCGACATTGCGGTCGGCACCACGCAGCGGTTCGGCGTTCCGGTCGGCTATGGCGGTCCGCATGCCGCCTATATGGCCGTAAAGGATGCGCATAAGCGCGCCATGCCTGGCCGTCTGGTGGGCGTGTCCGTGGATGCGCGCGGCAACCGCGCTTACCGCCTGGCGCTGCAAACCCGCGAGCAGCATATCCGGCGGTAAAAGGCGACCTCGAACATCTGCACCGCGCAGGTTCTGCTTGCCGTGATGGCTTCCATGTACGGGGTTTTCCACGGCCCGGACGGGCTGAAGGCGATCGCGCAGCAGGTCCACAAGAAGGCGGTGCTGATGGCCAAGGGCCTGGAACAGCTTGGCTATACGATCGAGCCCGAAACCTTCTTCGACACGATCACCGTCGAAGTCGGCCACATGCAGGCGCTGATCCTGCGTGCGGCCGTGGCCGAGGGCGTCAACCTGCGCAAGGTCGGAACCACGAAGATCGGCATGTCGCTCGACGAGCGGACGCGGCCC
>NZ_DAMBUH010000002.1:125346-128612 GCF_032053605.1 Tianweitania sp. | reverse complement strand
CGGGCATTCGGCGGCGCTTTCAAGGTCGCCGACTTCACCGCTGACCATCGGCTGCCACCCGCGCTTCTGCGGAAATCGGCTTACATGACGCATCCGATCTTCCATATGAATCGGGCGGAAAGCGAGATGACCCGCTACATCCGCCGCTTGTCAAATCGCGATCTGGCGCTCGACCGGGCGATGATCCCGCTCGGCTCCTGCACGATGAAGCTAAACGCCACGGCGGAAATGCTGCCGATCACCTGGCCGGAATTCTCCGACATCCATCCCTTCGTGCCGGCCGATCAGGCGCTCGGCTACAGGGAGATGATCGATGATCTGTCGGATAAGCTGTGCCAGGTCACCGGCTACGATGCCTTCTCCATGCAGCCGAATTCGGGCGCGCAGGGGGAGTATGCGGGTCTTCTGACCATCCGCAACTACCACATGGCTAACAACGAGCCGCATCGCAATGTTTGCCTGATCCCGACCTCCGCGCATGGCACTAATCCCGCCTCCGCGCAGATGGCGGGCATGAAGGTGGTGCCGGTCAAGGCGATGGAAAACGAGGATGTCGATCTCGACGACTTCCGCGCCAAGGCCGAGCAGCATGCCGCAAGTCTGGCCTGCTGCATGATCACCTATCCGTCCACGCATGGCGTGTTCGAGGAAACGGTGCGGCAGATCTGCGAGATCACCCATGCCCAAGGCGGTCAGGTTTATCTCGACGGCGCCAACATGAACGCCATGGTGGGCTTGTCGCGTCCCGGTGACATCGGCTCCGACGTGTCACATCTCAACCTGCACAAGACTTTCTGCATTCCGCATGGCGGCGGTGGTCCGGGCATGGGACCGATCGGCGTGAAAGCGCATCTGGCTGCCCACTTGCCCGGTCATCCGCAAAGTGATGGACGTGAAGGTGCGGTGTCGTCAGCACCATTCGGCTCGCCTTCAATCCTCCCGATCTCCTGGTCCTACTGCCTGATGATGGGCGGCGAAGGACTGACACAGGCGACCAAGGTAGCTATCCTCAACGCCAACTATATCGCCGCGCGGCTGAAGGGCGCTTATGACGTGCTCTACAAGTCGGAAGCGGGCCGTGTAGCCCATGAATGCATCATCGACACGCGCCCGCTCAATCCCGCCGCAGGCGTCACGGTGGACGATGTCGCCAAGCGCCTGATCGACTGCGGGTTCCACGCCCCGACCATGAGCTTCCCGGTTGCCGGCACGCTGATGATCGAGCCGACGGAATCGGAGATGAAGGCCGAACTCGACCGCTTCTGTGATGCGATGCTGGCGATCCGCGAGGAAGCCCGCGCCATCGAAGAGGGCCGGATGGACAAGACCAACAACCCCTTGAAGAACGCGCCGCATACGGTGGCAGATCTCGTCGGCGAGTGGGATCGTCCCTATTCGCGCGAGCAGGCCTGTTATCCGCCCGGCGCTTTTCGCGTGGACAAGTACTGGTCGCCGGTCAACCGCGTCGACAACGTTTATGGTGACCGCAACCTGATCTGTTCCTGCCCGCCGATGGAAGACTACGCCGAGGCGGCCGAGTGACTTAAGGATGAGGCGCAATCGGGTGAGGAACGGTGAACGGAGCTTCTCACCCGGCAGCGGCAAAAGAACGTTAGTCGACCTGGAGAGCCCGATGCTGAAGAAAATCCCGCCGCTGATTACGGCCGAACTCCTGACCATCCTCGCTGAAATGGGGCATGGTGACGATCTGGTTCTGGTTGACCGCAACTTTCCCGGAGTCTCGGTTGCCGCATCAACCGTGTCGGGCCAGTGCATTCAGCTGGCCGGCGTTGACACGACCCAAGCGGCGCGCGCCATTCTGGAGCTTTTCCCCGTCGATACCTTCGTCGATGTCCCCGTTCGGCGAATGGCGGTAGTCGGCGAGCCCGAAGCCGTACTCGCCGTGCATAAAGACATGCAGCAAGCACTTGACGCAGCTGAGAACCGCGCGGTCACAGTGAAGGCCATCGAACGCATGGCCTTCTATGAAGCCGCAAGCCGCGCCTTTGCCGTCGTCCAGACCACAGAGGCGAGGCCTTATGGCTGCTTTATCCTGAAGAAGGGTGTTGTCTTCGACTAGCGTCCAGACATACGCGACCGCTGGAATAACATTCTACTGGACCTGCTCGCCAGAGATGAAAAGTACCCTCGGCTCTTGCACAATGCAGCGCCTAGCCTTGTGATCTGACCTCACATCCACCAAGTTCCGTCCACCTTCTTCGACGTGTCTTCGTCAAGCCATTGGATGAAAATCATGAAAAGCATCAGCACCCTTCTCGCTGCCGCGGGTCTTGCACTCGCTGCCGTCTCGTTTGCCGGTCCCGCCGCGGCACAGTCCAACCTCGAGAAAGTCAAATCGAGTGGTGAACTGCGGATCGGCACCGAAGGCACCTACGCGCCGTTCACCTTCCACGACGCATCGGGCGCGCTGGTCGGCTTTGACGTCGAGATTGGCCGCGAAGTGGCAAAGCGCATCGGCGTCGAGGCAAAGTTCCTTGAAGGCAAGTGGGACGGCTTGATCGCCGGCATCGATGCCGATCGCTATGATGCCGTGATCAATCAGGTCGGCATCACCGAAGAGCGCAAGAAGAAGTATGACTTCTCCGATCCGTATATCGCATCCAAGGCTGTGCTGATCGTCAAGGACGACAACGCCGAGATCAAGACCTTCGCTGATCTGAAGGGCAAGAAGTCTGCGCAGTCGCTGTCTTCGAATTTCGGCAAGCTGGCCGCAAACAATGGCGCAGAGCTTGTCGGCACCGACGGATTTGACCAGTCGATCCAGCTCGTATTGCAGGGCCGTGCGGACGCAACGCTCAATGACAGCCTGTCCTTCCTCGACTTCAAGAAGCACAAGCCCGATGCGCCGGTGAAGATCGCAGCTCAGGAAGAGAATGCCGATTTTTCCGGTATCATCATCCGCAAGAACGAGCCCGATCTGCTCGCCGCCATTAACAAGGCCCTTGCCGAAATCAAGGCTGACGGCACCTATCAGAAGATCGCTGATAAGTATTTCGGCCAGGACGTGTCCAAGTAATTAACTTCGCGGCGCAAGCTGCCTCCCGAAAGGTGCCGTATGCCTGACTGGCTGCAGCTTATGCTGAATTCCTTGGGGCCGCTCTTATGGGCGGCCCTTTTCTTCACGATTCCTTTGACGCTGCTCTCGTTCACGCTCGGACTGACGCTTGGCTTGATCGTCGCGCTGATCAGGCTGTTCGGCCCTGCACCGCTCGTTGCGGTGGCGCGCTTTTATGTCTGGCTTATTC
>NZ_DAMBUH010000002.1:121697-125336 GCF_032053605.1 Tianweitania sp. | reverse complement strand
TCGTTCAGCTCTTCCTGATCTTTTATGGGTTGCCCTCGATCGGCGTGACGCTCGATGCGTTCCCGGCAGCCCTGATCGGCTTTACGCTCAACATCGGCGCTTACACATCGGAGATCATCCGCGCGGTGATTGCCTCCGTGCCTCGCGGGCAGTGGGAAGCGGCCTATTCGGTTGGCATGAGCTGGGGTCAAGCCATGCGCAAGACCATTCTTCCGCAGGCCGCGCGGATCGCCGTTCCGCCCTTGTCGAACACGTTCATTTCGCTAGTCAAGGACACTTCGCTCGCTGCCGCGATCACCGTTCCCGAGCTATTCCAGTCCGCCCAGCGCATCGTGGCCGTCACCTACGAGCCGCTGATCCTTTATATCGAGGCAGCACTGATCTACCTCGCGTTGTCATCCGTTCTGTCCGCCCTGCAAGTGCGCCTGGAGCGTCGGCTGAACCGCTATGGCGGGTTTTTGGAGGCACGCACGTGATCGAGCTTTCCGATATCCACAAGCGGTTCGGCGATCTTGAAGTGCTGAAAGGCGTGTCGCTTCGCTTTGCGGAAGGCAGCGTATCGGCGCTGGTCGGCCCATCGGGCGGCGGCAAGAGCACGCTGCTTCGCTGCATCAACCTGCTGGAAACACCATCGGCGGGTACAGTGCGGATCGGCGAGGATACGCTGACCTTCAAGCAAGGTGAGAAGGTCGCCTGGAAGGACATGCAGCGACTTCGCCGTCAGACCGGCATGGTGTTCCAGAGCTTCCAGCTGTTTCCGCATCGCACCGCGACCGAAAACATCACCGAAGGGCTGATCACGGTTCGTGGTTGGTCCAAGGAAGAGGCCAACACGCGTGCCATGGAACTGCTTGAGAAGGTCGGTCTCGGCCATAAGGCGGATGCCTGGCCCGCGACGCTGTCTGGTGGTCAGCAGCAGCGCGTCGCCATAGCACGCGCTCTCGCCCCCTCCCCGCGAGTGCTTCTGTGCGACGAGCCGACCTCGGCGCTCGATCCTGAACTCGCGGAAGAAGTGGTCGAGGTTTTGGCGGATCTGGCGCGCGAAGGCACCACCATGGTGATGGCGACGCATGATCTGAGACTGGCATCCCGCATCGCCCAGGAGGTCGCCTTTCTCGACGGCGGCCTGATTGTGGAACAGGGCTCGGCAGGCGACGTGTTCAACCGCCCGCAACGCGAACGGACCAAGCGCTTTCTCGCCTCCTTGGCAGCCGTGTCAGCCACGGATTGATGATCCGGAGCAGCCGCTGTCTGGTGATCTATGCCGCGGCTAGCGCTTCTTCTTCTCTCGCCAATGCCGTCACGCCGGCGAAGTCGATCTTGCCGGAACCTAGAACGGGCACCGATTTCACGACGCGTACTTTCGCCGGTACCATCATGTCCATTGCGCCGGCTGCCTTGGCAAAGCTGACAAAAGCTGCCCGAGTCGCGTCCGGCCGGTCGGTGATCAGCACGAGTCGTTCACCCTTGCGCTCGTCCGGCACGGTGGCCACCGCCGATAGCGAACCTTTCCACAGCTCCCCCGCCAAGGCTTCCACGGCCGCCAGCGACACCATCTCACCGCCGATCTTGGCGAAGCGCTTGGCGCGACCTTGGATCGTGACGGACCCGTCCTTATCCACCGTGACGATGTCGCCGGTATCATGCCAGCCGTCTTCTGGCGCTTCCAGAACGCCGGGTTTTTCAGCGCGCAGATAGCCGGCCATGATGTTGGGCCCCTTGATGGAAAGGCGGCCACCAGTTCCGACGCCAGGAACCGGCTCCAGGCGATAGCTCAGGCCGGGCATGAGCTTACCGACGGAACCGGCCTTGTTGTACATCGGCGTGTTGAGCGCGACCACGGGAGCAGCTTCCGTCACACCATAGCCTTCCAGAAGGCGCAGGCCGAATTTGTCCATGTAAGCCGCCCGGGTCGAAGCCTTGACGGGCTCGGCGCCTGCAAAAGCGTAGCGGATTGAGCGAAAATCATAGGGGTGCGCTGTGCGGGCATAGCCGCCGAAGAAGGTGTCGGTGCCGAACATGATCGTCGCATTGGACGCATAAACCAGTTCCGGCACGATGCGGTAATGCAGCGGCGACGGATATAGGAAGACCGGAACCCCGCAAACCAGGGGCAGTAACGTGCCGGCGGTCAGGCCGAAGGAGTGGAAGATCGGCAGGACGTTGAACACCTTATCGCCGGAATGAAAGTCGATGCGCGATGCCGCCTGGGCGGTGTTGGCGAGAATGTTGCGGTGGGTCAGCACGACACCCTTGGGCGTGCCTTCCGACCCCGAAGTAAACAGGATGGCCGCAGGATCATCGGCGCGGCGTTCAGCGAGCGGTCGGGACCGATGCCAAAGCCCGAGCAGCTTGTCCTTCAGCGTGATCGTTGCGCGCAGGTCTTCCAACCAGACGATCTCCACGTGTCTGCCCACCTCATCGAGAACCAGGCCAAGCTTGGCCTGGGCAACGAAGGCCCGGGACGTCAGGATCGTCTTTACCTCAGCCGCCTTGCACGCGGACAGGATGTTGGCTGCGCCCGCCGTGAAGTTGATCATGGCCGGAACCTTGCCGGCCGACATCAGGCCGAGCAGCGCGGCACAAGCGCCGTTGGCATTGGGGAGCATCAGGCCGAGAACCGGTTGATGGCGGTAAAGCTTCGAGAACCTGCCGCCAAGCACGGCAGCGGCCGTCAGCAATCTGCCGTAAGACAGTTGTCCCGTGACCGGATCTTCCACCGCGAGCCTGGCTATGCCGCGCTCTTCCGCCGTTTCGATGATGCGCTTGAGCACGGTCGTATCGATGCGCTGAGTGCGGAAGATGAGGTCGGACATGACTTGGTAGAGGGCAGCACCCGCTGCTGCACGCCGTTGCCGGCCGCGCAAGCCTTGATCGACCTCCAGCTTTACCGGTTCAAGGATCGTCACCCGCACCTTCGGAAACAAGCGACGGCGGACATGCATGGAGGTCAGCCGCGAGAAATAGCTTTTCTCCAGGCCTGCGGGTCGACATCGGCTTTGCCGGGTTAAGCGGCATGGCGCGGGTCAGCTTCAAAAACGGCTTCACCCACCAGGCCTGCGCGATCGTATGATCCACCGCGAAGACCGGCTCCTCGTCGGTCAGTGTCAGGGCGAGCGGACCATCCAGAAAGCTGACATGGTTGAGCGCAAGGATCGGGGCCGGACCGGCCGCCTTGAGATTATCGAGACCTTCGACTTCAAGCCGGTGAAATGCGCGGAACAGGATCGAAACGAAGTCGCGCAAGGCATTGGTCGGAAGATATTTCAGCATCAGCCAGGCGGAAACGGCATTGAGCACTGCTAGACCTAGCAGTATCTGCGCCAGCGAAACGCCAGCCGCCTGGATCGCTGCGACGAGCGCGCCGCCAACCGTCATGAAGCCGGCATTGACGACGCTGACGCCGGCAACGACGCGGGCGCGTCGGTCTTCCGGCGCCCAGGCCTGAACCGCCGCAAAAGTCGGCACGATCACGAAGGCACCGGCAATCGCTAAGCCCGCGAGGTCGATCGCCACTCGGATTGTGTTCGGCAGAGCGAAAAAGCCGGACAGCGTTTCCGTAGTTGTTGTCGCCTGCGCGCCCCAGAGGGTAAAAGCGAGGTCGAGGCTGAACAGCGCCATCAGAGCTGTACCGGCGGG
>NZ_DAMBUH010000002.1:98989-121687 GCF_032053605.1 Tianweitania sp. | reverse complement strand
TCAGCAACACGATGCGGCCCTGAGACATCCAGGCGGCAATTGCCGAACCTATGGCAATCGCAATCGCAAACACCGCGAGATAGGCGGTCACGGCAATTTCGCCGCCGCCGAGGCTGTTCTTGACCAGGCTCGGCAGCAGCGACATCAACACTGCTCCGACGCCCCAGAACCAGGACGTCATGAGCGCTGTGCGCCAGATGCGCGGCATGCCCCGCAATTCGCCGACCAGAGTCCAGGTCGAGCGCAGCACGTTGGTGTTGATCTTCAGATTGGGCGCCGCCGAACCCGTCGCCGGGATGAAACGGCTGGCGAACCAGCAGATCACAGACAGCGCAAGCATCACAGGCCCGAATACCGCCACGCTGATCCCGCCGGTGGACGCGATGCCGCCTGCAATCGTTCCGCCAAGAATGGCAATAAAAGTGCCGCCCTCGATCCAGGCATTGGCGCGCGGCAGATCCCGCTTTTCAAGATGATCCGGCAGAATGCCGTATTTGATGGGCCCGAACAGCGAGGAAATGACGCCGAACAAGAACAGTGCCGTCATCATGATCCAGACGGAATGAAAGGCGAGCCCGACGACTGCGATCGCCGCAGCGCCGATTTCGGCCAGCCGGAGCTTCTGCGCCACCGCCGCCTTGTCGTATCGATCCGCCATCTCGCCGCCGAGCGCCGACAAGAGGAGGAACGGGAGCATGAAGATCGCGCCTGCAAGCGTGATCAGGGACGCACCCCCGCTGCCCGGCAGGGTGAAGAGGATGAGGAACACCAGCGTATTCTTCAGGAAGTTGTCGTTGAAGGCGGACAGGAACTGCGTCCAGAACAAAGGCGCAAAGCGCCGGGACGTCATCAGGCTGGTAGTCATTTGTTTTCCCCGAAGCTGGTGTTCTTAGTGCACGCTGCCGGTCAGGCGCCCTTGTTCATTTCCATCAGAAGCTTTTCCGTTTTGGCTTCCTCGATGCGATTGATAAAGCGATCCGCTTCTTCGGTGTCGCGCAGGGTCTTGGTGATGGTGATGGTGATGGAGGTATGCACCAGCATGATGGCCGACATGGCATAGAAGCCCTTGGCCGCGAAGCTTGCTTCCATAAAGTAGATACCTCCCGCCATCATCACCAAAGCCACGCCGAAGCTTAGCAGGGTGAACATCTTCCAGGCTTGAGAGTCGGCGTGTGGATGGCCCGTGTTGATCGACATGGTCGCTTTCCCTTGTTATGAACAGCGTTCATGATTGCAAGCTAGCACAGTTTGAACGCCGTTCAAGATGTTTCTTGAACATTGTTCACGAACAGAACGACGGGAGGCCGGGCAATGGCATCGAGCGAGCGAAGAGCAAAGCTGAAGGAAAGGCTCGTCGAGGCCGCCACCGACTGTATCCGCGCCAATGGCCTGGGCGGCCTTCGCGCGAGGGACATTACGACGGACGCAGGCTGCTCGCTCGGTGCGCTCTACAATGTCTTCGCCGACATCGACGACCTTGTCGTGCACGTCAATTCGCAAACACTTCGGCATTTGCGCGACGTCGTGGACAAGGCCGGCCAAGGCACATCATCGCCAAGTGAACAACTCGTAGCGCTGGCAATCGGCTATCTGAACTTCGCCCGCTCCGAGACGGCTGTATGGATGTCGCTCTTCGAGCATCGCATGCCGGCGGGCGTTCTGGTCCCGCAATGGCATCTCGATGAGCACGCAGCACTGATAGAGCAGATTGCGGAACCGCTTGCAGCTCTTCATCCGGAGCTTGAACAAGCCCATCTTCTAAGACGGGCGAGAACCCTCTTCTCGGCAGTCCACGGCGTTGTCCTGTTGGGCTTAGGCGACTGGTTCGTAGGTCCCGGCGCATCCGCCGTAGAAGACGAATTGCGCTTGATCGTTAATGCAATGATTTCGGGACTGGCTGCAGATAGCACTATGCCTGCTTGAGCGCAGAAATTTGCGTACCGAGTTCTGCTTTACACGGAAATGGTACCTGAACCTGATCATCGCCGGTTCAACAGCCAGATGAGGTAGGGACCGCCAACCATGGCAGCTACGAGGCCGATCGGGAGTTGGTAGGGGAAGGCAAGCGTGCGTGCCATCCAGTCGGCCAGCACCATCAAGGTCGCACCGATCAGGACGGCGCCTGTGAGTTGTGGGATGGGGCGGGCAAAGCCGGCGAGGCGTGCCATATGGGGCGCCATCAAGCCTACAAAGGAGAGCGGGCCGACGAACAGCGTCGAGGCTGCGGAAAGAAGGGCGGCGATGAGCACCAGAATGCTTGCCGCAAGGCTACGCTTGAGCCCAACCGACTGAGCAAACGGCAGACCAAGCGGCAGAACCTGCAGCCAACGCGCCAGCAGCGGCAAGGGTGCGATGAACAACACGGCAGTGGCTAGTGCCATCATCGCGTCTTCAGGGGCCACGCGCGAGGTCGAGCCGCTTAGCCAGTTCAGCAGCCGCATCGATTCCGGCCCTGCCCGCGCCATCACGACCGTGACGAGGGCACCGGCCAGGGAGCCAACAGCAATGCCTGACAGAAGAAGGCGTTCAGCTGCGAAGCGATGACGCGCTGATATAGCGATAACAAGCAGGATAGCGATGACCGAGCCGGCTGCAGCGCCACCAAGCTCTGCAACGCGCGATGCAGCAGGCCAGAACACAAGCACAGCAGCGAACCCGACGCCCGCGCCCGATGAAATGCCCAGCACTTCCGGGCTCGCCATCGCATTGCCGGTCACACGCTGCATCAACACGCCGGTTGCCGCCAGCATGGCACCGGCAGAAGCGGCCGCGATGAAGCGCGGGGCGCGCCAGGGAGCAACGAGATCGAACAGTTGTCCTGTTGCAATCGCCCAGCCCTCGCCGTTCTTACCGATAAACAGCGCGCAA
This sequence comes from Tianweitania sp., assembly GCF_032053605.1. Taxonomy (NCBI): domain Bacteria; kingdom Pseudomonadati; phylum Pseudomonadota; class Alphaproteobacteria; order Hyphomicrobiales; family Phyllobacteriaceae; genus Tianweitania; species Tianweitania sp. The sequence continues at coordinate 118,819 of NZ_DAMBUH010000002.1, read as the reverse complement.
ATACCAAGCACCAACAGCAACAATCCGGGAAGCACGAGGCGCCAGGATGCCACTCTGGTGGCCAAAGCAACGCTCTGTTGCGTCGCCCGCAGCGAGCCGCCCAAGCGCGGCAGAAGCCAGAGAAGAAGGGGACCGCCGAGAAGCGCGGTCGCGGCACCGGTCGGCACTGTTTCGCTGATACCGAGCGATATGAGCCGCACCAAACCATCGGTCAGAAGCAGGATCAAGGCGCCTGCGATGGGGGATACGACGAGGATCTGTCGCAGGCTTCGCGCGCCCGCCATCCGAGCGAGGTTCGGCGCCGCCAAACCGATAAAGCCGATAACACCGACTTCGGCCGTCACCGAAGCTGCCAGAAACACCGAAAGCGTCAGCACCGCTAGCCGAGTTCCTGTGACGCCGAGACCAAGGGCACGCGCATTGGCGTCATCCAGCGCCAATAGCTCCAGAGGGCGTATCAGCAGCGCGGCCACGAAGACGGCAAGTGTGAGGCGGATCGCTAGCGAGGTGGTCGGCGCCCAGCTTTGCTGTTCAAGCGAGCCGCCGCCCCAGATAAACATCGACATCATGTATTCGCCGTTGGCCAAGATCAGCGTTGACGAAAACGCGGCGGCGATCAGCGAAATGAGCATCCCGCTGAGCACCACGGTGATCGGATCGAGCGCGCGGCGCCAGGACAGGGCAACCACCAGAAACAGCGCAACCGCGCCGCCAACAAAGGCGACGCCTTCGCGAGCAACAGCCATCAGCCCCGGTGCATAAAGAAGCGCGGCACTCATCGCGAGTTGAGCGCCCGACACGACGCCTAGCGTGGACGGATCGGCGATCGGATTGCGCAAGACACGCTGCATCAGCGCCCCGGCCAGACCTAGTGCCGCACCGGCCAGAAGAGCAACTGTGCCGCGTGGCAGCGTCGAGTAATGCAGGATGATCTCAGCCAACTGGTCGCTAGGTGACGGCCAGTCGTGCACAATTTGCCAGCCGAACAACAAGGCGGCCAGTAAGCCCAGTGCGGCAAGAAGGAGGGTCGCCGGCATTGCAGCGCTCGTCGGCCGCAGCCTCTCGAGACTCATGCCGCGCCCTCCAGGCCTTCGGCGAGAAGGCGCGCGAAGCGCCTTGCTGCCGGTAAGCCGCCGAAAGGATTGATGTTCGGGAGCCAGACTGTACGGCCTTCGCGCACCGCCGGCATGGCCTGCCAGAGCGCACTTTGCGGCAGCGCGCGCGCCGCTTCGGGAGGGACGGGCCCGACCACGGCGATCGTAGCGTCGGGATGATCTGCAAGGCGCTCCAAGCCGACCGGAGCGGTTGCGCTGTAGGCCGTTTTCGTGGCCCAGGAGTTGGCAAACCCCAGGCGAGCGGCCACATCACCGAACATGGAGTCGATGCCAAAGGCGCGGAAATGCCTGGCGTCGCCCAGATTGATGATCAGGATCGGACGTTCCCGCTTACGCGCAAGCCGTTCGCCCACGGAGGCAAGGTAGCTGTCCGTTCCAGCGATATAGCTTTCCGCCGTTACCTGCAGATCCTGATCCTGAGCCATGCCGCGCATTGCGGCGACGGCCTTCTCGTAGGGCGCCTGTCCCCGCAGGTAGATGCTGAACTCGCGCACAGGCGCCATGCGCCTTAACGTATCGTTGGCCCAGGCCGAGTAGTTCGAGCCATAGATGAGGGATGGCTGCAGGGTCGCGAGAAGCTCAAAATTGATTGCGCCGCGCAAGCCGAGATCGATGATGCCGTCAGGCAGAGGCGGTTCGGCGACGATCTTTTTGAACAACACCAGCTCGACGGCCGCCAGGGGCTTGAGGCCGAGCGCCAATGCCGTTTCGAGCAAAGCCCAGTCAACAATGGCAATGCGACCGGTGTCAGCCCGAGCGGACGCGAAAGGCAGCGTAAGACTGCCGGCACATAGCGCAAGGATATCTCTTCGCGTCCTCACCGGACATAGGCGACAGGAATGCCGCTGTCTGGATGGGGGAAGAGGCCCATGGAAATTCCGTAAATCTGCTGAAGAACATCCGGGCGCATGATCTCGGCCGGGGTGCCATCGGCGACAACACGGCCGGCGCCCATCGCCACCAGCCTGTCGCAGATGCGGGCTGCCATGTTGATATCATGCAGAACGACAACGACGCTCAGGCCGCGCTTCTTGGCAAGGGTGCGCACAAGATCAAGCATTTCAGTTTGATGCGAGATGTCGAGGGCCGATGTCGGCTCATCCAGCACGAGGCATTCCGTATCCTGTGCGAGAAGCAGAGCCAGCCAAACCCGCTGACGCTCACCGCCGGAAAGAGTATCGACCAGGCGCAAGCGGAATGCCGTGACGCCGGTCTGCTCTATCGCCTCCTCGACCTTGGCGCGGTCTTCAACCGTGAAGCGCCCGAAAGTGCCGTGCCAGGGAAAGCGTCCGAGCGAAACGAACTCTTCGACATTCATGCCATCGGTGCTCGGCATGAACTGCGGCAGATAGGCAAGCCGGCGGGCGAAGGCACGGTCGCCCTCTTGCCGGAGATCCTCGCCGCGGAAGTGAATGCTTCCATCAGCAGGCACTTCCTGTCGCGCCAGCATCTTCACCAGCGTCGATTTGCCGGAGCCGTTGGGTCCGATCAGGCCGTGGATGTGGCCCGATTCGAGACGCAGATCGAGACCTTCGATGATGGTGCGTCCCGGAACCCGGAACGAGACCCCTGCCAGCGTAAACAGTGCATGCTCGCTGGCGACTCCGATCGAAGCTGCCCGTCCCGCTACCATGTGTTGTTTTCGCTGAGGCGCGAGCCGCGGTAACAACGACCAGCGCTGACCCATGCCAGGCTCTGCACCGTTAAGATCTCTAGCAAAAGCGATCTCGGATACTCTGTAAAGCGGACCGGCTGCTTGCCTAAGGTCGTTGTCAGCATCAGGTGCCCTGCGCAATCTCGTCGCCGCTATAGGTGTAGCTCGCCAGGAGATCAAGACCGAGGGCAAGGCCCACTGCCGCTTCAGGCTAAAGGCCCAGTTAGCCGGTACGAAGCCGATGACATCGACCTCCTGCCGAATGCCGTGCATGTGCAAGAACATCACACTCGTCAGGTATGTCTCAGCTTAAGCTAAAACATGATTGTGTAGCTCATCAATTCTGTTAGCGAGGCTGGCGTCATTAAGGAACTTTCTCATGCCGCATCGCCTGCTCCCGCATTATCGCCTTCTCAGCCTGTCCTGTGCCATCATCGCGCTGCCAGGGTTCGCAATGGCACAAACGGTGACTCTCGATACGGTTGTGGTGACTGGCGGCGATGGATCGGGAACGGGGCCTGTAACCGGTTACGTTGCACGCGACACAACAAGCGGCTCCAAGACTGACACGCCTCTTATCGAAATTCCGCAGTCGATATCAGTAGTCACGACGGAGCAGCTTGAAGATCGAGGTGTTCAGAACCTCGGAGAAGCGTTGAACTATACGGCTGGCGTTGTCACTCAGCCGTTCGGCAACGACTCCCGCTTTTTTGCACCCATCATCCGCGGCTTCGACGCCAAAGATAATATCTACCTCAACAATTTCCGCTTTGTGCGCGATTTCGGTGCCCTTTCCCCCGAGACCTATGGACAAGAGCGGATCGAGGTCGTGAAGGGCCCGGCATCCGTGCTTTACGGTCAGGCCGTGCCTGGCGGCATCGTCAACCTGATCCAAAAGCGCCCTACGGGCACGACCTTCCGCGAAGCGGTGGTTGAGCTTGGATCCGACAACCGCTACGTCGGCAAAGTCGATCTTGGAGGCGTCTCAGCCAACGAAGCTGTCTCTTATCGTCTCACAGGTGTGGGGCGTCTTGCAGATACGCAACAGGACGATGTCGAAGACAACCGCCTTTATATCGCCCCCACGATCATCTTCGAGCCGGATGCCGACACCTCGCTGACCGTCCTGTCGTCGCTTCAGTACGACAAAGCGAATTCCCCCTTTGGTCTGCCGCAGGCTGGCACCCTCGACTTCAATCCGAATGGTGAGATCCCCGCTTCCCGCTACCTCGGAGAGAAGGATTTCGATCAGTCTGAATTCCTCACAGCGACCGTGGGTTATGAATTCAGGCACCGGTTCAACGAGCAGGTGGAGGTTCGCCAGAACGCTCAGCTCCTTTACACTGATATCGACTACCAGAACCTATACTACTCTGGATTTGCGGCGAACCAGCGGTCTGTCCTGCGCGGCGCATCCGTCCAAGCCGAAACGCAGACATCCTTCGGGATCGACAACCAGCTGGAATCGAAATTCGATACAGGGGCGCTGCAACACACCCTTCTCGTTGGCCTCGACCATCGCCGGCATGAGCAGAACCGGTCGTCGAACTTCACGACGGGACAGACACCGATCGACGCCTATAACCCGGTCCACGGTTCGCCGGTCTTCGTTGATCCGACGAAAACTACGGTCAAGGACCTTCGTCTCAACCAGACGGGCCTGTATGCACAGGATCAGATCAAGTTCGACCGGCTTGTGACCACGCTTGGCATCCGCCAGGACTGGTCCAAACTTGAGGATACGCTGACCGGCTCACAGCCTAAGGATACCGCAACGACTTGGCGTGTCGGAACCGTCTATCTCTTCGATAATGGTCTTGCGCCTTACATCAGCTATTCGACTTCGTTCGACCCAATCATTGGCACTACCACGGCAGGCGACCTCTACAAGCCGACAGAAGGCGAGCAGATCGAAGGTGGTTTGAAGTTCCAGCCTGAGGGTTGGGACAGCTTCGTAACCGCAAGCCTCTACAGCCTGACGCGGACCAATGTCGTCGCCACACAGGCCGAGACGGTGAATGGACTTCTGACGAATGTGCGCTCGCAAACCGGCGAAGTTCGTAGCCAAGGCTTCGAACTGGAAGGAACGGCGAGCCTTGCAGCAGGGCTGGATCTCATCGCCGCCTATACCTACACCGACGCCGAAATCCTTGAGGGTACCGACACGCTGCGCAATGGGATTGTGACCGCAACGACGACCGGCAACCAACCTGCCAATGTGCCCGAGCATTCGGCATCGCTTTGGGTGAACTATACCCTCCAGCCGCAAATCTTCTCGCCCAGTTTCGCATGGCTCGAAGGTGTGTCCGTTGGCGCGGGTGTTCGCTACCTCGGTGAGCGCTATGGCAATGATAGCAACCTGATCCATCTGCCCTCGGCAACTTTGTTCGATGCCGCGATTCGCTATGAGCGAGACAATTTCAAAGCCTCGCTCAACGTCAACAACATTGCTGATGATGACTATGTCGCAAGCTGTAACTTCGGCTGCTTCTATGGTGAGGGTCGTACCGTTCTGGGCAGCATCGCCCTGAAATGGTGAGTGCTCTAGCTGCGGAGCGGAACCGCTTTCAAAGGTTCTAGGAGGTACTGCTTAGGCTAACCGGAAACGATCCGGCACCAGGCTGGCATCGCACCACTACATCCTCTAACCTCCGAAGCAGACCAGCCGTCGCCCACGATCGGCGGCTGGATGCGGGAATTACCGGAGGAGAACAGTGGTGATGCACCATCAAGACCTGACGTCCGCAAACCGTCTGCCGGTTGCTGGTTTGGCCCATGTTGTGGGCGATACGACACAGCCGCTCCTTCCCCATACGCTGCCGGATCTTCTCGCAGCGACAGTGGCAAGGGAAGGCGAGCGGGAAGCGGCGATCTTTGTGCAGCAATGGCACCGCTTTACCTGGTACGAGCTTGGACAGGCCGTCGATGCCTTTGCCGGCGGGCTTCACAGACTTGGCCTCGTTAAAGGCGACCGTGTCGGCATCTGGTCGCCCAATCGATGGGAATGGCTGGTCACGCAATATGCCACCGCGCGTATTGGCCTCATCCTGGTCAACATCAATCCGGCCTATCGTACGGCCGAGCTTGAATACGCGCTCACCAAGGTCGGCTGTAAGGCGCTGGTGACGGCTGAAAGCTTCAAGTCTTCTGATTACCTGCAGATGCTCGCTACGCTTGCGCCGGAGATCGCATCCGCAACCTCCGGCCACTTGAACTCGGCTCGCCTGCCAGATCTAAAATTCGTGATCCACATGGGCGAAGGGTCACGACGAGGCATGCTGAGCTTCACAGAAGTGAGCGAGGACGGGCAGCATGTCTCGAAGGCTGAACTCGACGCGTTCAGCGCGAAACTGAAGCAAGACGACCCGATCAACATCCAGTTCACCAGCGGCACGACCGGAGCACCGAAGGGCGCGACCCTCACGCACGTCAACATCGTCAACAACGGCCACTTCGTCACGGCTGCGATGGAGCTGACGGCTGAAGATCGCCTGTGCATCCCCGTGCCCTTCTACCACTGCTTCGGCATGGTCATGGGCTCGATCGGCTGCGTCACCAAGGGCGCGACCATGGTTTTCCCCGGCGAGGGCTTCGATCCGGCAGCCTCTTTGGCAGCAGTGCAACAGGAGGAATGCACGGCGCTGTATGGCGTACCGACCATGTTCGTCGCCATGCTCGATCATCCTGACTTCGGAAGGTTCGATGTTTCGACCTTGCGCACGGGCATCATGGCAGGGGCGCCTTGCCCCATCGAGATCATGAAGCGTGTGGTTTCGGAAATGAACATGAGCGAAGTTACGATCGCCTATGGCATGACCGAAACCAGCCCGGTGTCGTTCCAAAGCGCCATCGATGATCCGCTGGAGCGCCGCGTCACCACAGTCGGTCGCGTGCATCCTCATGTCGAGGTCAAGATTGTGGGCGACGACGGCGAGACGCTGAAGCCGGGCGAGCGCGGTGAGCTGTGCACGCGCGGGTATTCCGTAATGCAGGGCTATTGGGACGATTCGGCCCGTACGTCTGAGGCAATCGATGCAGAAGGCTGGATGCACACCGGCGATCTCGCCGTCATCGACGATGAGGGCTACTGCAACATCGTCGGACGGGTGAAGGACCTTGTGATCCGCGGAGGTGAAAACATCTATCCGCGCGAAATCGAGGAATTCCTTTACCGCCATCCCAAGGTTCGGGAAGTGCAGGTTTTCGGCGTGCCGGATCCCCGTTATGGCGAGGAACTATGCGCCTGGATCGTGCCGAAGGCCGGTGAGGACGTGAGCGAAGACGAGATCAGGGCCTTCTGCAAGGAGCAGATCGCCCATTACAAGGTGCCTCGCTACGTGCGATTCAAAAACGAGCTGCCAACCACTGTTACCGGCAAGGCTCAGAAGTTCATGATGCGCGACGCAATGGTTCATGAACTCGAGATCATTGCGCCGCAAACAGCCTAAACAGCGTTCGCGGCGGGTCGCCTCCGGAAGTCAGACAGCGAGGAATCCGCCGTCCACGGACAAGACTGCGCCCGACACCATGCCGGCATCATCAGACAAGAGCATGGCGATGCTGCGGGCCACTTCGTCGGCTTCCGCGAAGCGGTTGAACGGATGGCGCACCATCATCGGCTCACTCTTGACGGGATCGGACCAGGCTTCCACGGCAAGCTCAGTCAGGGTGATGGTGGGCGCCACGCAATTAACGCGGATGTTATGGGGGCCGAGCTCCTTGGCCAAAACGCGCGATGCGCCTTCCAAGCCGGCTTTGGAGGCCGCGTAGCACAGGTGGTTCTGGAAGCCGCGATGGCCAGCAATCGAGGTGATGTTGACGATGGCGCCGCCACCGCCGGCGGCAATGCGGCTCTTGGCGAATTCCTGGCAGGTAATTAGCGCGGCGCGCAGGTTGATACCGAGCACAGCCTCATAGCCCTCGTCCGTCATATCCAGCACGCTTTCCAGCACATTGATGCCGGCGGAGTTGATGAGGAAGTCGCAGGTTCCGGCTTCCGCAACGGCCGCGCGTGTCGCAACCGGGTCCTGTAGATCAACGCGGATCGTGCGGGCGCCGAGTTCCTCGCGCAGACCATCCAGATCGGCTTGCGTGCGGCTGAGCGCGATGACTTCGGCGCCCCGCGCGGCCATCAACCGCGCACAGGCGCGTCCGATACCTTTGCCTGCGCCGGTGATGAGGACCGATTTTCCTGCGAAGTCCATGCTTGTTCTCCAGAAGTCCTTAGTCGCGGTCATCAAGCTGATGGTGATCCGCGTTGATGTCGTTGAACCGTCAGGTTGACGGGTGAAGCGCCGCTTGCTCGCGGCGGCGAATGTCGCGCGTTGTGTCCTGAAGCTTCAGGAACGCCTCGTAGCGCAACGCGTGACGCGCCGTGATCGCCTGATCATCAGCCGTGCAGCGCGTGGCGACGTGGGACATGGCCGGCATGGCAGTTCGAATATCGGGGTACGCGCCTGCGGCAACCGCGCCGAGGATGGCGGAGCCGAGCAGAACAGGCTCGGGGCAAGCGGTGACCTCAACCGGCAGTCCGGTTGCATCGGCCAATATCTGCCACGCAAGAGGATGCGCGCCCGCGCCGCCGGAAATGCTGATCGTTGCAACCGGCGCGCCATGATTTGCCTGCGTTTCCGCGATCTGGCGCAGTCCGCAACCCAGGCCGCAAAGGCCGGCGACGTAGAGGGCGACGAGGCTGTCGATGCCTTCCTCCATGCCCAGCCCGACGATCACCGCGCGGGCATAAGGATCGGCAAAGGGCGCGCGGTTGCCGAGGAACTCCGGTACGACATGCAGATCATCGGCAAGACGCACGGCCTGCGAGGCAGTTCCGGCCAGTTCCAGCGCCTTATCGGCCAGCCAATGCGGCAGCGATTTGCCTTCTGCCGAAGCCGATCTTTCCGCTTCCGCTCTCGCCGGATGATGCTTGATCAACTGATCGATCGCGGCTCCGGCTGCCGACTGACCGCCCTCGTTGAGCCACATGCCAGGCACCATGGCAGAGAAATACGGCCCCCAGACACCCGGCACGAAGGCAGGCTCGGCCGTCGTCGTCATCGTGCAGGAGGAGGTGCCGAACACATAGCCTAGGCAGCGCGTTGGATCCCCTGCCCCACCACCGGCGAACACTGTTCCCAACCCACCGGCATGAGCGTCGATCAGACCGGCAGCAACGGCCGTGCCGGGCTGAAGCCCCATGTCCGCTGCTGCTTCCGGCGACAAGCCGTTGCCGAGCCGCGATCCCGGCTCAACGACACTTTGGCCAATGCGACGAGAATCCTCGTCGGCCAGATCACCAAGGCCGATCTCGTGGAAGTAAGACGCATCCCAGCGCTTTTCGTGCGCGAGATAAGTCCATTTGCAGGTCACCGTGCAGGACGAGCGATCGAGCGCGCCGGTGGCCTTCCAGGTCAGGAAATCGGTGAGATCAAAGAAGTGCTCTGCTTGGGCGTAGATATCTGGGCGATGTTCCTTCAACCACAGCAGCTTCGGCGTCTGCATTTCGGGCGAGATGCGACCGCCGACATAGCGCAGCACGTCATGGCCAAGCGCGTTGATGCGCGAAGCCTGCTCAAGCGCGCGATGATCCATCCAGACGATGATGTCGCGCTCGGGGTGATCAGGGGCCCCGACAGGAAGGCTCACGCCATTAGTACCAAGCACCACCAAAGAGCAGGTGGCATCGAACCCGATGCCACTAACAGAGGCCGGAGCAACGCCGGCTTCTGCCACCGCATCGCGGACAGATGAACACACAGCCTGCCAGATTTGCGCGCTGGACTGTTCGTAAATGCCGCCGTCCTCACGGTGCATGGCGATCGAATGCTTGGCAGTGGCGAGAAGATCGCCCTGCCGATTAAACACGCCAGCGCGGGCGCTACCCGTGCCGACATCGATGCCGATAAAGGTGCGCGACAGGTCACTGACCTCATTCATCATGGTGTTCTCCAATCGCGCACATCTTGCATGGCCAGGCTGTTGCTTGCCTCATTGACGGGAGCAACAGCCATGTTGTTCGACCTTAAACCCGGTCGAAGTTGGTGGGCAGCACCAGCATGTCGCGGATGGTGACCGTGCGCTTGCGGGTGAGCATGAATTCCAGCGCATCCGCCACTTCGCTCGGATCGATCAAGCTGCCGGATTCCTTGGCTTTGCGCAGGTTTTCTTCCGGCCAATCGGCCAGCAGAGCGGACACAACCGGACCCGGTGAAACCTGGGCGACACGGACCCCATGCGGGATCATCTGACGGCGCATGGTCTGCACGAAGCAGGTGATCGCCCACTTCGAGCTGGCATAAACGGGCTCCCAAAATGTCGGGAAATGGCCTGCAATCGAGCAGGTGACCACGATGTCGCCCGTGCCGCGCTCGCTCATATGCGGAACCACCGCATGCACGTTCTTCATCACGGCGTTGACGTTGAGGTTCAGCATTCGGTCGATGGAAGCCGCGTCGGTTTCGGTGAGATCGCCGCCGATATAAGTGCCGGCATTGCAATACAGGATGTCGATATGATCGACCTTCTGAAGGATCTCCGGCACCATCGCCGCGCAGCTTTCCGGGTCGATCAGGTTGGTCACCTGCGCGATCGCCCTTTCGCCGAGCTTGGCGGTCAGTTCCTTCAAGGCCGCTTCATTGAAGTCCACCATCACCACGGTCGTGCCATTGCGCAGCAGCATTTCAGTGGTGGCAAGCCCGATACCCGAGGCAGCGCCAGTGATGACGGCGATCTTGCCGTTCAGGGATTCCGACATTCTTGGTCTCCAAAGTCGATGTTTGAAAAATCATGCGAGAGCAGCATTGCGCCCTCGTTGTTCATACGTGATCGCTGGGGGTCGCGACCCTCAGCGCCACTCGCGTCCGATGTAGATGGCGAGCAGGATGATGAAGCCCTTGATGACGTCCTGTAGATACGGGTTGATGCCCATCAGGTTCAGGCCGTTGTTCAATATGCCGAGCAAGACCGCGCCGATTAGCGTGCCGAAGATCAGGCCACGGCCGCCTGCGATCGCTGTTCCACCCAGAACCACCGCCGCAATCGCATCGAGCTCGAAACCGACGCCGGCATTCGGCTGACCCGACATCAGACGGCCCGTCAGGATCAGCGCGGCAAGGGCGGCGGTCAGGCCGGAGATGACGTAAACTGCCAGCTTCACGCGTTCAGTCTTCACACCGGACAGCTTGGCCGCAACTTCGTTACCGCCGATGGCATAAACATGCCGGCCAAAGGGCGTACGATGCAGCAGCACCCAGGCAATGACATAGATCAGCGCCATGGCGATGACCGGCACCGGAATGATGCCGACGCGCCCCACGCCAAACCAGGAAATCCAGGATGGCAGGCCGGAAATCGGATAGCCGCCGGAATAGATCAGGCCGAGACCGCGCGCGATGCCCATCGTCGCCAGCGTCACGATGATGGCAGGCATTCTCCCCCACGCCACAAGGACGCCGTTGAAGAAGCCAAGCCCGAGCCCAACCAGCAGGCCCGCCAGAAGGCCGACGCCGGCCGGCATGCCCATCTTGACCATAAGCCCGGCCGCGATCGTTCCGGCCAGTGCCATGACCGCGCCGACCGACAGGTCGATGCCGCCGGTCAGGATGACGAAACTCATGCCGACCGCGAGGATCGCCACCACCGAAACCTGCCGCAGCACGTTGAGGAGGTTGGACACGCTGAAGAAGTTATCGCTGGCCAATCCCATCAGGACCGACACCACGATGAGGCCGATCAGCGGCAGGGCCAGCGGCGAGGCGAAGAGCTTTCGGAACACCGACCCCACCGAGCGAGAAGGGTTTGCGGGTGAAGCGACTGTGGTTTCAGGCGACATTTCTTGCTTTCCCCGTCGTAGCGTGGGTCATGATCCCCTCGGAAGTGATGGCATCGCCTTCCACCGTCGCGACGATCCCGCCGGAGCGGAACACGCAAACCCGGTCGGACATGCCGATCACTTCCGGCAGTTCGGATGAGATCATGATGATGGCGTGGCCCTTGGCGGTGAAATCCCGCATGAGCTGGTAGATTTCGGACTTGGCACCGACGTCGATGCCCCGCGTCGGCTCGTCGAAGATCAGTACCTTCATGCTGTGGTTCAGCCAGCGGGCGATAACCACCTTCTGCTGGTTGCCGCCGGATAGGTTGTCGACGCGCGTATGGCTGTTTGGCGCCTTGACGCGCACGGACTTCATCGCCGCTTCGGAAGAAGCGAGCTCCTTCTGCATATCGATGAACCACATGTTTTTTCGATATTTGGCGTAGTTGTTGATCGAGATGTTCTGCAGGATCGGGAAGCTGGTGATCAGCCCCTCTTCCTTCCGGTTCTCAGGCAGGAGGCCGATACCGTGGGCAAGACCATCCGCCGGTTCGCGGAACCGCGTCTCGACGCCGTCGACCTTGACCTTGCGGCGGATGGCGGGGTAGGCGCCAAGCATAGCCAGGGCTGTTTCGGTCCGGCCGGAACCAACCAGCCCGGCAAAGCCAAGGATCTCGCCTTCACGCAGTTGGAAGGAAGAAACCGGGCCGCCACGCCGAAGCTGGACTTCTTCGCATTCGAGCAGGATCTTGGCCTGCGGCAGCAAGGCAGGCTTAGGCGGAAAACTGTTTTCGATGCGCCGCCCGACCATCATCTCGACCAGACGGTCGTTGTCGATATTAGCCACGTCGCTGTCGCCGACGAACTCGCCATCGCGCAAAACGGTGATGCGGTCGCAAATCTCGAAGATTTCTTCGAGATGGTGCGAGATGAAGATGATGGCGACGCCCTGCTTGCGTAGCTCACGCATGACCTTGAAGAGATGCTCGACCTCGGACGGCGTCAGTGTCGCGGTAGGCTCATCCAGAACGAGGATGCGGGCGTTGAGCGACAGCGCCTTGGCAATTTCAACGAACTGCTGCTCGGCAACCGACAACCTGCGTACCGGCACGTCCAGCGGCAGGTCCACGTCCAGCTGCTTCAGGATTTCCTGAGCACGCTTGCGCATGGCAGCGCGATCCAGAAAGCCGAGCTTCGTGGTCATCTCGCGCGCAAGAAACATGTTCTCGACCGGCGTCAAATAGGGGATCAGGCTAAATTCCTGAAACACGATGCCGATGCCGGCGGCGATGGCCTGATCGTAGTCGGCAAAGTGGTGTTCTTCGCCATTGATCCGGATCGTCCCGGCCGTCGGTGTCAGGATCCCGCACAGGATCTTCATCAGCGTGGACTTGCCAGCGCCGTTTTCGCCGAGAAGGGCGTGGATCTCGCCGGCTTTGACTTCAAGATCGACGCCGCGCAGAACCTCAACGGGTCCGAAACGCTTCCTGATCCCCTCCAGACGCAGCATGTCCACACCTCCCTCAGTTCAGAACAAGAACCGTCCCTGCCTGTATTGGGCAGGGACGGCCGGAGACCTGCTTACCAGCTGAAGTCCTTGGCATTCGCGCTGTCGACGACACGCACATCGATCGGCACGGCGGCCGGAACAACGCGAGCGCCCCACTTGTGAGCCAGTGCCAAAGCCAAGCCGACGCGAACCTGGTCACGCGGGAACTGCGCGGTGGTTTCGATGAAGGCGCCGCCCTTGGTAATGGCTTCCACAGCTTCCGGCGCACCGTCTACCGAGGTCAGCTTGATGTCCTTGCCCGAGCCTTCGATGGCCGCCAGCGCACCCATCGCGCCGCCGTCGTTGACGGAGAAGATGCCGGCGAGATTCGGATAGGACTGGATCATGTTCTCGACCACGCCGAGTGCGACCGAACGATCCTGACGGCCATTCTGTGTGGTCACGAGCTTGATGTCTGGGTTTTCACCCAGTGCGGCCTTGCAGCCTTCAACCCGTTCGAGGATCGGCACAACGGGGATGCCGTCGAGGATCGCAACCTCGCCTTTGCCGCCGAGCTTCTCAGCCATGTACTTGCAGGACTGGTAGCCGGCGTCGCGGTTCTTCGAACCCACAAACGTGTCCACCGGACCGCTTGCGTTGGCGTCGACCGCAACCACGATCACGTTCTTATCCTTGGCCATCGTCACGGCGGATTCGATGCCGGCGCTGTCGGTCGGATTGAGCAGCAGGATGTCGATACCCTGCTGCAGCATGTCTTCGACGTCCGAAATCTGCTTGGCGACGTCATGACCGGCATCAGTCACGATGACCTCCGCACCGATTGCCTTGGCCGCCTCGTTCAGGGCTTCCTGCATGGACACGAAATACGGATTGTTCAGCTCCTGAAAGGTCATGCCGATCTTGAGCTTCTTTTCCTGTGCCATGGCCGGAACCGCAGCGCTGAGTGCCAAAGCGGCGACGGAAAACGCCAAAAGTGTCTTCTTCATAGTCAGTCCTCCCTAGGTGGTTCTAATGGGCAGTATTGCCCGTTCTCGGTCGACGATCATCGCCCAGATTCTTGGTGATCACGCGGCTTCCCATCGGCGGCAATTCGCCGGCCAGATGGGTCTGGTTCGCTGCAAAGGTTTCGCGGAACTGCGAGGGTGACATGCCCTTCAAGGCCAGGAACTGGCGATTGAAGTTCGACAGGTTGGAAAAGCCGACCTCGAAGCAGATCTCGGCCACCTTCGTGTCCGGTTCGGTCAACAGCATCTGGCAGGCAAGATCGACGCGAAGCTGGTTCTTGTATCGCACCAGCGTCGTGCCAGTGTGCTTTTTGAACGCCCGCGAAAAGGTGCTGGAAGTCAGCCCGACAACCTCGGCCAACTCCCCCTCGTCCACCGACCGGACTAGGTTCTCACGCAGATAGGCAATGGCTTGATTGATGCCGCAGCGCGCGTTTCTGTCGACGTTGAGCTCATAGCTCAGGCTGGCAAGCACTTCCGGTTGCGGCGCGCAGGCCAAAACGTCAAGAATTTCCCAAAACAGCGATAGGCGGCGCATGCCCCGCGCTTCGATCAGGCTGCGCATCAAGGGTGCAACGGTGCGGCTGGTGGCATCGTCGAACAGCAGACCGCGTCGGCTGCGATTGAGCAGAGGGCGAATAGCCGCTACCTCTGGCATCATGTCGCCGGCGTCGTCGACAAAGGCTTCGGGAAACTGGATCACCATCGAACGCAGCGGGACGATCTCACCCGGTGCAATTTCGCTGATCCAGTTCTGCGGCAGGTTCGGCCCCGTCATGACCAGCTGTCCGCGCGAAAAATCGCCGATGTGATCGCCGACATAGAACTTGCCGGCCGTTTCAACGACGAGATGGATTTCGTATTCTGGATGATAATGCCAGCGCACGGTGCGGAACGGGTAGCCATGCATCCAGGCGGCGAAGGATTCGCCTTTGCGGATGTGGACCAGTTCCAGGTCGGGCTGCATGGCTGAACGATCCTCCCTCGGGCCTCGTCGGACCCAACGTCTAAGCGGCCTCCTCGCCACTCAACGTCATGGGAACGTTACAATGAGACTACCTCGCCGCTCCACTACAGCAGCAAACTCCGACTGATACTTTTTTGTCACCTAGGCGAGGGGCGCACTGCGAATTGTCGCCTGAGCTTCTCGATGGAAGCCGGTCCAATGGGGCTTGATGAAGCGATAGACCGCACTGGTCACGCTGAGCGGCCCACCCATGGTCGGTCTCCAGCTCTCCGAGAGACTTGCGCGCCATTCTATAACGGCGCGCAAGTGCAGGCATGCGATTTGCTTAGGCCGCAGAACGCTTCGCGTCGTCCAGTCCAAGCCGATATTCAACCAGATCCTTGATCGTGACGACGAGCAATCCATGCTGCTCGCCAAACAGTTCGAGATCCGTCAGCCGGGACATCGTGCCGTCATCATTGGAAACCTCGCAGATGACGCCCGACGGAAGCTTACCTGCCATGCGGCAAAGGTCGACGGCGGCTTCGGTGTGTCCGGTCCGGCCAAGCACACCCTGCGGGTTTGCCCGGAGCGGGAAGATATGGCCGGGCCGAGCGAACTCTTCAGGCCGCGCGGCCGGATCGACAAGCGCCTTCACGGTCGCCGCCCGGTCCGCCGCCGAGATGCCAGTGGACGTCCCGGGAATGTAGTCCACCGACACGGTGAAGGCCGTCTTCATGGATTCGGTGTTGTTGGGCACCATAAGGGGAAGATCGAGCTCGTCGAGACGTGCGCCGTCCATTGCGACGCAGATCAGGCCGCGGGCCTTGTTCATCATGAACGCGATCTTGTCGGGTGTTGCATCTTCGGACGCGAAAATCAGATCGCCTTCGTTTTCGCGATCCTCGTCATCCACAACGATAACCATCTCGCCGCGCGCGATGGCTATCACTGCATCTTCGATTTTGGAGATAGGCATGGTCAAGTCTTTCAAGGGTTAAGCCGGTGAAGGCTGTTGCATCGGCTCGCGCCGACAAAACTTTCCCTTGGGCGAACAAGCACCACGAGTGACCTTGTTGCGGTCACCGCGGGTTTGCTCTCTTCCATCCGGACTATAACCGTCGGCTCCGGCATCGCACCGGATCTGCTGACCTTCCCAACCGGGAAGCGCTCGCGGGCTCCGGGACAAGCCCGATACCGCCGGTGGGGAGTTACACCCCGCCCTGAGAACAGATCGACTGTATGGCTAAACGGGTACGGACTGCAACCCTCCATAGGAGCGAAGCAAAAAGTCGCGAAACCGAGCGATCTACTTGGCGATCAGCACTTCGATCCCGCGCTTTTCAAATTCCCGCGCATCGCGGTCAGATATGCCGTCATCGGTGATGAAAGAGTGGATCACATCGAGCGATCCCAAACGCGTGAAGGACGACCGGTTGATCTTGGTGGAATCGGCCACGAGATAGACGTGCGCGGCGGCCTTGATCATGGCCTCTTTCAGCTGCAAGTCCGCAAAGCTCGGATAGGTCAGGCCTGCATCCAATGCGACCCCAGCGGTGGCGAGGAAGAGCTTTGCGGCAAAGATGTTGCGGAAGTAATCGACCGACTTGTCGCCGGAGAGCGACAGCGTGGGCGACTTGAACTGGCCGCCGGGCATATGAACCGCGAAGCTCGGAACCGACCCGAGTATCACGGCGATGTTCAGCGCGTTGGTGATCAAAGTCAGATCGCGGCGGCTGGTCAGCCGAGTGGCGATCTCGGTCGTCGTCGTACCCGCATCAAGGATCAGCGTTTCGCCGTCCTTGATGAGACCTGCGGCAAGAGCGCCGATGCGGCGCTTCTTGTCCATGTTCTCTTGGTGGTGGAGCGTCATCGTGCCGGTCTGCGGCGCGACGGAGTTCAGATAAGCGCCGCCGTGTTCTCGCGTGATGAAGCCTTCATTCTCCAGCCGCTCAAGATCCTGGCGAATCGTGGCTTCCGAAACGTGGAAGGCACCGGCCAGATCCCTGACCCGGGCCGAACCTTCCTCCTGAAGCCATTCGAGGATGCGGCGCCGTCTCGGCTCGGACAACAGCCCGATCATCGAGTCCGATGCGTCATGCTCGCTTTTTGCTTCCATTTGGATCGGCCCACACCCGCACTATCGCAATCAATCGAGACTAATCGATTTACTCCCGGTGATCCTTATAGCATCGGCACGTCGCATCAACCTCAATTGGCGTTCTGCTGCAGAACCACACGCGCCTGAAGCTTCTGCTGGATCTGATCGACAACGACGGCGGCGATGATGACGAGACCCTTGATCACCGTTTGCCAGAATGACGAAACGCCCATCATGATCAGGCCATCGGCGAGAATGCCGATCACGAACGCGCCGACGATCGTGCCGCCGATGCGACCGCGTCCGCCAGACATGGACGTGCCGCCGAGAACTGCCGCAGCAATGGCGTTGAGTTCGAACGTTTCGCCAGTGGCAGGGTGGCTGGCCTGCAACTGCGACGAGATGATGAGACCGACAAAGGCCGCACAGAAGCCGGAGAACATGTAGACGAACAGCTTGATGCGGTCGACATTCACGCCGGACAGGGCAGCACCACGCTCGTTGCCGCCCACGGCATAGATGTGCCGACCGAGCGGCGTGCGGGTTGCGAGATAGGCTGCCAGAAGCGCGACTATGACCATGATCCAGACGGAGATCGGCAGACCGAGCAGCGTGCCGGAGCCGATAATGCGGAACGTGTCCGAGCCGTATTCCGGGTTACCGGCGAGGTTCGGGAACGTCCGGCCCTCCGAAAACAAAAGTGCTGCACCACGGGCAACATAAAGGACGCCCAGCGTCGCAATGAACGGCGCGACGTTCAGCTTGGTGATCAGCATGCCGTTGATCCATCCTATGAAGACGCCGACCAGGAGCACGATGAGGCAGATTTCGATCGTGTTGAATTGAACGCTGTAGGCGATCCCGAGGAAGTTGAGATCGATCCCAAACAGCACGAGATACCCGGCAACCATCGCGCAAAGACCGACGATGGAGCCGACCGACAGATCGATGCCACCGGCAATGATCACAAAGGTCATGCCGATCGCGAGAAGGGCGTTAAGCGCCACATGCTTGGAGATGATCAGCATGTTGCCGGTCGAGAGGAAGTTCGGTGCGGCAATTGCGAAGAAAGCAAAGACCAGGATCAACGCAACAAAGGTCCGCATGTGTAAAAGCAGCAGCAGCGTGGATGTGCGCGACTTCACCCCATTCGTGACGGTTTTGACATCACCCGCGGCGTTGATGCTGCTCATTATACTTCAACCCTGTTGAGATTGGGCGTCGCCGCCGAAATCACGTCCGACGCCTTGGCACCGGCCGGAAACTGTCCGGTCAGCCGGCCGTTTGCCATGACGAGAATACGATCCGAAAGCGCGAGAACCTCTTCCAGATCGGAGGTGACGAAGAGAATGCCGAGGCCGTCCGCCGCCAGGCGCCGCATGGTGCGGAAGATTTCGGCCTTGGCGCCGATGTCGATGCCGCGCGAGGGCTCGTCCATCAGGAGAATGCGCGGCTTGGTCATCAGCGCCTTGCCGATCACGACCTTCTGCTGATTGCCGCCCGACAGGCTCGAAACCGGATGTTCCAGGCTGGCGATTTTGATCGCCATGCGCTTCACATAGTCGGCAGCCTTGGCGAGTTCCGCCTTCAGACTGAGGTGAAAGCCGCGCGTAAAATCATAGAGCGACGACATGGTCAGATTCTCGCGGATCGACATGATCTGCACCAGGCCATCGCGCTTGCGGTCTTCAGGGATCAGGGCGAGACCACGCCGGATGCGACCCGCAACGCTCTTTTCTTTCACCGGCCTGCCCGCAATAAACAGCTGGCCCGAGGAATTCGGATGCTGGGCCATGATGCATTCCAAGAGTTCGGAACGCCCTGCTCCCATCAGCCCATAAAGCCCAACGATCTCGCCCGCGCGCACGGAAAGCGACATGTGATCGACGGCATAACCGCCGGCCGGGCTTGCAAGACAGACCTCCTCGGCACGGAAGATCTCTTCGCCGAGTTCATGCTCGACTGTCTTGGGAAACTCCTTGGAGGCGCTGCCGATCATGTTGGCGACAATCCAGGGAATGTCGACGCCCTGCATCGAGCGTGAGCCGGTGATGACCCCGTCTCGCAGCACGGTGATGTAGTCGCCGATGCGGATCAGCTCTTCCAGCCGGTGCGAGATATAAACAATGCCGACGCCCTGCTTCTTCAGGTCGTTAATGACCCGAAACAGAACCTCGACCTCGGTGGCAGAAAGTGCCGAAGTCGGCTCATCCAGGATCAGGATGCGGGCGTTCTCGGCCAGCGCCTTGGCGATCTCGACGATCTGTTGCTGGCCGATCCGCAGGTTGCCAAGCGGCGAATTCGGATCGATGTCTTGCTCGAGGCGCTTCATCAGCGCACGAGCCGTGGCGGTTTGCGCGGCACTGTCGATGTGGATGCCGGCACGCGTTTTTTCGTGGCCGACGAAGATGTTTTCGGTAACCGTCAGGTTCGGAAACAGGTTAAGTTCCTGGAAGACGATGCCGACGCCGTGCTTGGCCGCATCGGCCTTGTCGGCGAAGGTGACGGGCTTGCCGTCCCGTTCGATCGTCCCGCCGTTGAGTTGCTCGACGCCGGCAATGATCTTCATCAGCGTTGACTTGCCAGCTCCGTTTTCACCGACCAGGACATTAACCGCACCCATGCGCAGGTCGAAGTCGACGTTCTTCAGCGCCTGCGTGCCCGGATAGATTTTCGAGCCGTTTCGGATCG
>NZ_DAMBUH010000002.1:78942-98979 GCF_032053605.1 Tianweitania sp. | reverse complement strand
AAAAGCCGATCGGATGGGGCTCGGCAGGGTGAGCGTCACTCATGGCGCGACCTCGATCGACACCGGCATCACAAGCGGCTTTTCGCCGGCGGAGCGAATGACCATCGCGCCAAGGAAATTCACCTGCTTGCCCTTCAAGGGGACATCGGCCGCCGGAAGCTCGGAGACCGCCTTGTCGTTCAACGCGCGACCTAGCTTTGCGTATTCGATCTGGTCGCGGAATGTGGTGAAGTCGTACAGACCGGTCGTGTCGCGCAAGGCACTGCCCTTGATAACAGGCCCGAGTTGCAGCGTCGCGTCGGCAGTGCCATCACCATCGAGGTCGATCTCGGCAACTGCCGCCTTCGAAGCGCGGTTCTCCTCGACGATCGTTCCACTTCCCTTGACGGCGAAGTTCCAGCCACCGCCCGCGCCGCCAACCTTCACACCCTGGCCTTCGCCGGCCTTGTCCAGACCGCTCTTGATGGCGTCGCGCAATGTCGCGAGATCGACCGCCTTCTCGCGCAGTGCAGGAACGAGGTTGGCATCGAACGTCGTTTCCACGACCTGGGCAATCGGGTCCACGGCGGTGGTCCCTGCCGCGTCGTTCCCGGTTTCCACGAATTTGCAGCCGGAAGGCGCTGTGGCAAGCAAGCTTGCCACAAAGAGTGTTCTGATTTTCATGAGATCCGCACTTCGTTCAAAACAGAAGTCACCCGCACGCCATGGCGCGCGGGTGCGGTCGTAGTGCTTATTCGCTCAGCGCGAAGGTCTCGAGCTTGGAAGCATTGTCGGCATTGATGAGAATGCAATCCATCAACTGCTTTTCTTCCAAACCGGTCTTGCCGGTCTTGATGAACTTATCGGCCTGTTCAACGGCATTCTGCGCCTGCTGATAGGCTGGCTGCAGCACGGTCGCCTTGATGCCGCCGTTCTTGATGGAATCGCGCACGTCGTTGGAGCCATCGAAGCCCACCACGACAACATCCTTGCGGCCTGCCGCTTCCAATGCTGCATAAGCGCCCATCGCCATCGTGTCGTTGCCCGAAATTACGCCCTTGATGTCGGGATGCGCCTGGAGGATGGATTCCATCACCGTATAGGCTTCGGTCTGCGACCAGTTCGCAGTCTGTTTGGCGACCGACTTCAAATCGGCATATTGGTCGATGACGTCATGATAGCCCTGCGAGCGGATGCCGGCATTGGTATCGGACTCCTTGCCGACGAGTTCGGCATAGTTGCCCTTTTCGCCCATCAGCTTGACGAATTCTTCGGCACCGAGCTGGGCGCCCTGGTAGTTGTTGGACACGATCTGCGACACGGCTACGCCTGTGTTCGTGATTTCGCGATCGATCAGGAACGAGGGAATATCCTTGTCCTTGGCCTTCTGGACCGCAGCAACGGAAGCGTCCGCACCGGCGTTGTCGAGAATGATGGCCTTTACGCCGGCAGCGATTGCACTGTCGAACAACTCGTTCTGCTTGTTGGCGTCATCGTCATGGACCAGCACCATGGTCTCGTAGCCCAACTCCTTCGCCTTGGCGGCAGCGCCATCGGCTTCGGCCTTGAAGAACGGGTTGTCGTGGCTTGGGGTAATGATGGCGATCGTGTCGGCGGCAAGGGCCGGGCCTGACAGCGCACTAGCCAAGCCGAGCGCGACGACAGACATCAAAAGACGGTTCTTGAGTTTCATGAAGACCTCCCAATAAACAAAACCACCCTCCAGTGGCTGAGCGCACAAGCTATCGATCTCTTTCGTTTGCTGTCAATCTGTTTTTACGTTCGTCAATTTTGGCGGCTTAAACCGCTTAAAGCTGGGCGAATGGGGACTGAGCAGACGCCGCTGAGCCGCACGCTCTGCTTTCAACATCCCAGCTCAGAAAAATTCCGCTTGAACGCTCATCCTCTTCATGCCACATAAATCATCAAACGAAAGCAAACGAAACTATTCGATTGTTTGCTTTCGAGCTTAACGTGGATGTTTGTTCGGGAGGAGCAAGCGGAATGCGGCAGACGACGTTCGACCATCAGCCTGCCTTGAACACCAAAGGCACGCGAGGTCGGCACCGCCTTGCGTTCGGCTCAGCCACAGCGCGTTTCCACGCGCATGAACACCCAATTGCATGGAGGAAACTATGAGCGAACAACGTTTCGGCGCCGGCATCTGGCACTTCGCCACCTATCTCGACCGCTATGCCACCGATGGCTACGGCACGCCACGCAGCGTCATCGACGCCATCGACCTGGCCGGCCAGGTCAAGGACTTGTCGGTTGTGGATCTGAACTATCCCTTCTTCGGCGGCGACTTTTCCAACGCGCAGGTCAAGGAAGCGCTGGACCGCAACAAACTCAGCGTCATCGGCATCACGCCGGAGATCTATACCCGCGAATTCGTCAAAGGCTCTTTCACCAACCCCGATGCGGGCGTGCGCCGCCGGACGCATGAACTGGTGACGGAAGCCTGCGAGCAGGTGCGTTATTTCGGCGCCGACTACGTCAAGCTGTGGCCGGGTCAGGACGGATGGGATTACCCCTTCCAGGTCGATTACGGCACGTTGTGGCAGCATTCGCTCGATGGCGTCGGCAAGCTTGCTAGCGAAAACCCCGATCTGAAGTTCGTCATCGAATACAAGCCGCGCGAACCGCGCGTTCATATGAGCTTCTGCTCCGTTGCCCGCACCCTGCTCGGCATCGAGAAAATTGGCCTGCCGAATGTCGGCATCCTGCTCGATTTCGGCCATGCCATCATGGGCGGTGAGAACGCCGCCGACAGCGCACAGCTGGCCATCGATTACGGCCGTTTGTTCGGCATGGACGTCAACGACAACTACCGCTCGTGGGACGACGATCTCGTCGCCGGCAGCCTGCATCCGATCGAGCTCTTCGAGTTCTTCCACGTGCTGCGCAAGAACAAGTGGGAAGGCGTGTGGCAGCTCGACCAGTTCCCGTTCCGCGAAGACAGCGTCGCGACCGCCAACCACGCCATCGATTTCCTCAAGGCGGCCGCTCGCGGCCTCGATGCGCTCGACATCGACGCGCTTCGTGAGGCGCAAAACCGCCACGACGCCATCGGTGCATTGAAGATCGCTCAGAAGGCTTTGTACGGCGGCATGTAGGCGCCGTCTTGCAACAGCCGGCTCAGCTATGAAAGGCATGACTTATGTCGACGAATGACATCGCTCAGACCATCCGCGAGAAAGCCTTGTGGATGCGCCGCAGGGCTTTCACAATGGTTTTCGATGCCCGGCTGGGACATCCCGGCGGTGACTTTTCGGCAATCGACATCATCGCGACGCTGTATTTCGGCGTCATGCGCTATGATCCGGCCAAGCCGGAGATGGCCGAACGCGATCGTTTCATTATGTCCAAGGGGCATGCGACTGGCGCTCTTTATACGGGTCTGTGCGCGGCCGGCTATTTCCCGGAAGACTGGCTGAAAACCTATATGCAGCCGCAATCCAAGCTGAACGGGCATCCGAACCGCAACTACCTTCCGGGCGTCGAGACCAATACCGGTCCGCTCGGTCACGGCGTACCGGTCGCGCTCGGCATCGCCATCGCGGGTCAGTTGACCAACGCAGATTATCGAACCTTCGTTCTCACCGGCGACGGCGAGTTGCAGGAAGGATCGAACTGGGAAGCCGCGATGACCGCTGGCAACCGCAAGCTCGGCAAGCTGACCCTCATCGTCGACCGCAACCGGCTTCAGCAGGGCATGGGCACCGAGGAAACCAACGGCCTCGATCCGCTCGACGACAAGTTCCGCGCCTTTGGCTGGGATGTCGAGATGGTGGACGGCCATGATGTCGATGCGCTGGTGACCGCTTTGAGCGAGCCGGCGGGCGGGCGAACGAAACCGCTCTGCATCATTGCCAACACGATCAAGGGCAAGGGCGTTTCCTTTATGGAGAACATTGCTTCCTGGCACCATGGCGTACCCAATGCCGAGCAACACACCACCGCTTTGGAGGAATTGATCTGATGGCTGCTCCCGCTGCAAAACAGGACGGCTTGCACGATTGCCGCGATGCCTGGGCGCGGACGATCGAGGATCTTGCCGCGCAGGATCCGCGCATCGTCGTGGTCGTCAACGATTCCGTCGGCTCTTCCAAGCTCGGCGGCTTCCAGAAGAAGCATGCGGACCGCCTGATCAATGTCGGCATTGCTGAGCAGAACATGGTCGGCGTCAGCGCAGGCCTCGCCAATGGCGGCCGCATTCCCTTCGTTTCCGCCGCATCCTGCTTCTTGACCGGACGCGCGCTGGAGCAGGTGAAGGCGGACGTCGCCTATGCCAACTTCAACGTCAAACTCGTCGGACAGTCATCCGGCGTCGCTTACGGCGAGCTTGGACCGACCCATCACTCGATCGAAGACTTCGCCTGGCTGCGCCCGCTTAACAACATCTCGATCGTTGTCCCGGCCGATGCCTGGGAAACCGCGGAAGCGGTGAAATGGGCGGCATCGCATGAAGGCCCGGTCTATATCCGCCTGAGCCGCATGCCGGTTCCCGATCTTGAGGTTGCCGACCGCAAGTTCGAGCACGGCAAGGCCGAACTGGTTCGCAATGGCAGCGATGTGACGTTGATCGCCTGCGGCACCATGGTTCATCTGGCTGCCAAGGCAGCAGCGGACCTGGAAGCCGAGGGGATTTCAGCCCGCGTTTTGAACATGGCGACCATCACGCCGCTGGATGAAGCGGCGATTGCGTCGGCGGCGCGTGAAACGGGCGCCATCGTCACCATCGAGGAAGCCAACATCCATGGCGGTCTCGGCGGCGCGGTGGCCGAATATACCGCGTCCAACGATCCGGTTCCGGTTGAACGCATGGGCTTTCCCGGCTTCGTTCCGACGGGCTCCGTTGAATGGCTGTTCGACCATTTCGGACTGACGGCCGAGGGCATCGCCCGAACCGCGCGCAAGGCGATCGGACGAAAGCGCGCATGAGCACCGGCCATGTCATCGCGATCGACCAGGGCACGACCAACACCAAGGCGATCCTGGTCAACTTGGCAGGTGGCATCGTCGCCAAAGCTTCCGCGCCGCTGAAGTCAACCTATCCACACCCTGGCTGGGCCGAGCAGTCCGCCGAGGACATCTGGGCAAGCGTTCAGACCGTCATCGCCGACATCATAGCATCCGGCAGCTACGACATCAGCGGCTTGGCCATCGCCAACCAACGCGAAACGCTGGTTGTTTGGGATGCCGAAACAGGCTTACCGCTTGCGCCGGCTATCCTTTGGCAATGCCGACGCACCGCCAAAGTCTGCGACGCGCTGATCGCGGATGGAGCCAACCCCGCGGTCGTGGAAGCGACCGGCCTTTCGATCAACGCCCTCTTCCCGGCCTCAAAGCTGGGATGGGTGATGGAGAATGTGCCGGAAGCTAAGGTGCTTGCGGAGCAGGGCAGACTGCGAGCCGGAACGGTGGATAGCTGGCTGCTTTACCGGCTGACCGGCGGCAAAACGTTCGCCACAGATCATTCCAACGCGTCTCGCACCCAGTTGTTCAACACTCAGCGGCTGCAATGGGACGAAAGTCTGTGTGACCTGTTCCGTGTGCCTTTATCGGCATTGCCGGACGTCCGCGCCTCGAACAGCCGCTTCGGCGAAGTGGCAGACGGGGTAACCGCCCTGCCCGCTAGCGTTCCGATCCTTGCCATGATGGGAGACAGCCATGCCGCGCTTTATGGCCATGGCGTGCGCGCCCCGGGTCTTGTGAAAGCCACCTACGGCACCGGCTCCTCGCTGATGACGCTTACGCCTGAGCGCGTGTTGTCAAAGCACGGCCTTTCCGCCACCATTGCCTGGAGCGAGCAGGATCACGGCGTGACCTACGCGCTGGAAGGCAACATTACGGTTTCCGCGCAAGCAGCGGCCTTTGCCGCAGACATGCTCGGTCTACCCGATGCCCGCGCCCTATCTGAGCTTGCCCAAACCGTCGAAGACAGCGGCGGCGTGACCTTCGTTCCCGCACTCGCCGGCCTTGGCGCACCGCACTGGAACGACACTGTTTCCGGCACCATCTCCGGCATGACGCTCGCAACTACCCGCGCCCACCTCGCTCGCGCAACGCTGGAAGCCATCGTTCTTCAAATCGCCGACGTGTTCAACGCCATGGAGCAGGACATCGAAGGCTCGCTGCACGGTCTGCTCGCCGATGGCGGCGCGTCGGCGAACGATCTTCTGATGCAGTTACAAGCTGATCTTCTCGATCGGCCCGTCACGCGCAGCGCTCAAGCCGAAGTCGGCGCAATCGGCGTCGCAGCAATGGCACTCAAAAACATTGCAAGCCTACCGGCCCCGTCGCGTCAATCCGACACAGTGTTTCAGCCCCGACAAGAGGCCGGAACCTGGCGGTCGAAAGTTACAGGCGATTGGCGCTTGCTGCTTGGTCGCTTGATCGCACAGTAGTCCTAGGTCACCGGCGGGCGTAGCACCTTTCCGTGCTGCGTCAAATCGAACGCAGAACGGTGCTTGGATCACTGCCTGACATGGCTTCCCAGCCTTCGCTCCAGCCAGCGGCTGTAGCGCGATCCCGCATAGCAGAACACGAAATAGATCACCGCGACGGTGAGGTAGGCTTCGTCATAGAAACCCAGCCATTGCGGGTCGGTGGCGGAGGCGCGGGCGGCGTTCAGGAGATCGAAGATGCCGATCACCGCAAGCAGCGAGGTCGCGAGCAGGAAGCCAATTGCCAGGTTGACGAGGCCGGGAATGACCAGGCGCAGCGCTTGCGGCAAGACGATCAGCTGCATGGTGCGCCAATAGCCGAGACCGAGCGCGGTGGCCGCTTCTTCCTGGCCAGCCGGGATTGTCTGCAGACCGGCGCGCACGACCTCCGCCACATAAGCGGACCAGAACAGGGTGATCATGATCATGGCGCGCAGCGTCTTGTCGAAGCCTTGCCCACCGGGGATGGCCATCGGCAGGATCAGCATCGCCACATAAAGGATCGCCACCATCGGCGTGCCCCGCATCAGTTCGATGAACAGGATCGAAACGGTACGCAGGCCACCCATGCGGGAGCGGCGCGCTAAGGCAAGAAGCACGGCGAGGGGCATCGCAAGTGCAAAGCAAACCGTCCACACGAACAGCGTCACCGGCAAACCGCCCCATTGGTTGGATGGCACGCGAGGCAGGAGCAAGCCGCCGGACATCAGCATCCAACTGCCGCTGATTACCAGGATCCAGGCAAGTAGAAGCTCTCGCCGCCAGAAACGCGGCTGTGCTTTGACCACCAGCAGGGCGACTAGAAGCAGCATAACCAGCAGCGGACGCCATTGCAGGTCGGGCGGATAAAAAGCGAACAGGATAAAGCGCAGCTTGGCGGCGACGAAGGACCAGCACGCACCACCGGCCACGACGCAATCACCCGAGGGTCCCGAGAAGCTTGCATCAAGCAGCCCCCATCGGATCAGCGGAGGTACAACCCAGACCAGCAATGCCACCGTCAGAACCGTCAGGCTGGTGTTCAGCCAGCCACCGAACAGCCCACGGCGAATGCGATCGAACAGGCCGTTCGCCCGAAGGACGGTTTGCGAGAGGTCGGTCATCGAGCTTGCCCCCGCAAAGCGACGCGCCGATTATACAGGTTCATCGCAGCCGACACTGTCAGGTTAAGGGTAAGATAAAGGCCGATCAGGATCGCCAGCGCTTCAAACGACCGCCCGGTGGTGTTGGCTGTAGTGTTGATGACGTTGACGAGGTCGGGATAGCCAATCGCAACCGCAAGGCTGGAGTCCTTGGTAAGGTCGAGATAGCTGGACGTTGTCAGCGGCGTTAAGACCCGCAGCGCTTGCGGCAGCACGATCAGGCGCATGATCTGGCCGTCGCGCATCCCGAGCGTCCGCGCTGCTTCCCACTGACCCTGGCTAACGGACTGGATTCCCGCGCGCACAATCTCGGCGATGGCCGCTGAGAACTTCACGGTCAAACCCGCCAGCAGCGCGGCAAATTCCGGCGTCAGGCTTGCGCCGCCACGAATATTGAAGCCAGCCAGAACAGGAAGCTCGGCGCTGAAGCGGCCGTGGCTGCCGATCCGGACAAGCGCAATGCCAAGGATGGCGGCACCAAATGCAAGCGCGAAACGGCGCAAAGTGAGCTGATCCTTTCGGCGCAACCACCACAAACCGACGACAAAGGCGGCAGCGAGCACCGCAATCAGCCACCAGGTCCAGGCATTCGCTTCCACGAGATTGACCTTGGGAACGAACACGCCGCGATTGGTCAGAAACACGCAGTCAAATGCGCTGATTGCTGCGCGTGGCGGGGGGAAGGATTTCGCGAGCGCGATCCAAAAGAACAGTTGCAACAGCAGCGGCGTGTTGCGAATTGCTTCGATGTACCAGCGCACGAGGGTAGCAAGCAGGAGGTTGCCCGACAGTCCGGCAACACCCAGGATCACGCCGAGGATGGTCGTGAACACGCAGCCGAGTGCTGCAACCTTGATCGTGTTGAGTAGCCCGACAAGGATCGCGCGGAAATAAGGATCGCCGGCGCGAAAGGGAATGATGCCCTCGCCGATCTCGAAATTTGCCGAGCGCCACAGGAAGCCGAAGCCGGGCGTGATCCCGATGCGCGCCATGGTCGCCAGCGTGTTGCTGGCCAGGATAGCGATCAGCAGGCCGAGAGCTGCGATGAACAGCGCTTGTGATAGCGCATGCGGCCCCCACCAGGTTCGCACCTGACGTAAGATGCCGGGCCGTGTGGGGCCCGGCAGGATCGTGTCGGTTGTCATGGATGCGTGCGCTTAGCGGAACGGCGGCGAATAAAGCAGGCCGCCATCGGTCCACAGCCGGTTATAGCCACGCTCCCAGCCAAGTGGCTTCAGGTGCTTGTCGAACAACTCGCCGTAATTGCCCACGGTCTTGATGATGTTGTAGGCCCATTTCGGATCAAGTCCGATCGATTGGCCGAGCGCCGGATCAACGCCGAGGAAGCGTTTAATGGCCGGATCTTCGGACTTCAGGAACTCGTCGACATTAGCCGAGGTGATGCCCCACTCTTCAGCCTGGATCGTGGCATTGACGGTCCAATTAACGATCTCCAGCCAGCGATCATCGCCGCCGGCGATTGCCGGAGCGAGCGGCTCCTTGGACAGGCGCTCGGGCAGAACGACGTAGTCATCCGGGTTCTTCAGCTGCGTGCGCTTGCCGACGAGGTCCGAAGAGTCCTGCGTGATCGCATCGACGCGCCCCGACTCCAGCGCGTTGATAAATTCGCTGGTGTCTTCGATCGTGACCGGCGTGAACTGTTTGCCGGTCTTGCGGAAGAAGTCGGCAATGTTGAGCTCGCCGGTGGTGCCGCTTTGAATGCCGATGGTGGCCCCGTCGAGATCAGCCGCCTTTTCGACATTCAGATCCTTGCGCACCAGAATGCCCTGGCCGTCATAGAAGATGGTTGGACCGAAGTGGAAGCCGAGTTGAAAGGCGCGGGTGACGGTGACGGTGACGCCGGAGAGAAGAATGTCGAATTCGCCGGACTGAAGGGCAGGCAGACGCTGCTGCGGCGAGGAGTTCGTGAACTCGACCTTGTCCGGCGTGCCGAAAACAGCGTTCGACAGCGCCCGGCCGTAATCGATGAAGAAGCCCTGCCACTTGCCGCTGCTATCTGGCGCGAAGAAGCCGGGCGTCGTGCCGACGCCAACCTTGATGGAGCCGCGCTCCTTGATCTTGTCCAGCGTTGGGCCGGCATGACCGGGGGCTGCCAGAAAGGCAGTGCTGATCGCCAGGCCCGCTGCCAATACCGATCTCCAGCCTTGGCCGAAGCGTTTCGTGGACGTCATGACGAATGCTCCTGAGTCTCGTTTGTTATCGTTCAGCCGGCGTCCCCCGCCGTGGTTGATGATCTCAGGGTACTGGCTGCGAGGCGTCAGACTAGGAATGCAAAACCAAATTTCAGCCGGTTTGACGAGCAGCGTGCTAAACTTTCAGGCATATGAAAGATGCCGCTAAACGATTGAAATACAAGGAAAAACCGGGCGCGCATGCGGCCCGGTCAAGTGGAAGGTCTGGGACCTTCTGAGGGGAACACGACCGCCGAAAGAGGAAACGGCGGGCGTATGATTGTTCTCGCAGAGTCGGTGTCACCTCACGACGAACAAGATTCCAAATTGTTCATTTCTGAGGAACAAACCATCCTATCAGGCTGCGCGCGGCGCCTTGCCAAGAAGATCGGCATAATGGCGCTCAGCCACATCGGGATGTGAGCGCAACCGGCTCTTCAGGACATTGGCGCCGACATCGCGCAGCAATGGATTATCCGGATCGCTGGCCGGACCAGTCGCTTCCCGTGCAAGCTCCGCCGGCAGATCTAGCAGCGGAATGGTGGCGTCGAGCCTTGCGCTGAAGAAGAACGGGACGGAAATGCGATCGACGCCAGCAGGCGGTGCAACGACACGGTGGACCGTTGCGCGCAGATAACCGTTGGAGGCGAGTTCCAGAAGTTCGCCGATGTTGACGACGAGGGTGCCCGGCAGCGGCTCGACATCCACCCAGCTGCCGTCATACTCCACCTGCAGACCGCGATTTTCGTCCTGAAGCAGCAGGGTCAGGAAGCCGCCATCTTTATGCGCGCCGACGCCCTGATCATTCGCTTCGGTCTGTCGCCCAGGATATCGGACGATCTTCATGCGATGGTTCGGCTCGCCGCGATAGATTGAGCCGAACGCATCCTCATCCTGTTCAAGCGCGAGCGCGAAAGCCTGTAGCAGCCGGATACCAACATCGGTGACCTTGTTTTGCCAATCTAGCAAACGCGATTGCAGATCAGGAAGGGAGGAAGGCCACTGGTTGGGACCTTGCAACCGCGTCCAAGCCGGTGACCCGGGTTCCTGAGGGAGGGTGGGACGCTCAAAGCCGACGTCGAGCTGCTCGCGCCAGTCGGCCTTGCCTTGAGTGCGCTCTCCGCCAGCGCGAGTATAGCCGCGAAATTGCGGCGAGTTGACCATCTCGATCGCCTGCTTGTCCGCGTCGGGAAGGGCAAAAAACTGGCGCGAAGCCTTCAGAACTTGATTGATCTCGTCGAACGAAATGCCGTGGCCGCCGAGATAGAAGAAGCCGATGTCGCGCGCGGCTGAACGGAGATCAGCAAGAAACGCGCTTCGGGCCTGCTCGCCACGTTCAAGCTGGCTGAGATCCAGCACCGGAACGATCCTGGTCATCGAGCGGCTCCTTGCGACGATAAAGCGGTCGTTCGACACGCTAGCAATTCACTGGACTTTTCGATCTGGCTCATGGTGCTTCCTCACTGCTTCACCAATGGTGTTGCACCACGCTCCCATGAGCTTGATCGCATTTCCAAGCATGGGACATTCGCTGTGATGGCAAATTAGGGAAGATTTACATCGAAGAAGCGTTTCGTTGAGAACGAAGCTGCACCGAAGTCGCCAGCGCAGCTGACGCCTGCAGTCGCTTCAAAGGCAGTTTTTGTAGAGCCAAGATGAGCATTCATCCTGGCTCCGGCAACGCTCTAGGCCCGACGGAGGACCGTGTCTTGGATTCTACAAAAGCGTTTGCATCAAACGAATTGCGGGATGCAAACCGAAGCGGTGGTGCACGGTGCGCTCTTGTGTTCGGCGCAGAAGCGAGATGACGTCTACGCCGAAATTGGCCACATCTTCCGGCGTTTGCAGCCCGCGCACTGTGAAGTGCGACACGCCAAGCTCGATATAAGGAAGGAGGTGCAGCACCATGTCTTCCGCGCGACCGGTTACTTCCAGCACCGCCCGCGGCGGCATTATGACCAACGAGCGTGTTCCTGACTTCGTTAGGGGTGAAGCACTCGGTTGAATATCAAGTGAGTAGCGAATGCGGCCTGATCGACCGAACGGAATTGCTGCAGCTTCCACTTGCGCAATGAGATCGTTGGCTTCGGAAAGGCCCACGCCGCCGAGTTTGAACACATCCGCATGACGTGCCGCAACGCGGATAGCGACTGCGGAACGCCCACCCATCATCAGCGGCAGCGTCCTGTGACATCGCCTAGCCGAGAGTTTAGCGCCGCGCAGGCTGAAGAAGCGGCCTTCGTAGTCGATCGCTTTATCGTTGAGCCAAAGGCGCTTCAACAAGGTAAGATATTCGTCGGTTCTTGCCTGGTCCGTTTCATGCACAAAGGACGCACGCTCGCTTGGAGTTGGTTCGCCCACAATTTCGACGCTCAACCCGCTAGCAGCACGACAGTCCAGCAAGGCAAACGCTTCGGCCGCTTCCACCAGCTCCTCATTCGGACGGTGCTGGATGATGAGCTTTGGTGCGGTACGATCGGCAGATAGTCCACGCGCCAGTCCAAGAGCACCAGTTCCCTCAATCAAAACGTTGTCGAACCCGGCTCGAGCAAAGGACTGAGCCAAATCCGATTCGCGGCGGTGTTCGTGAAGGCGAGGCACCCCGGCTTCTGCCTGGGTCGGAATAATGCCTGCAAATTCGATGCTCATAGAGGCTCTCCCATCCTGTTCCGAGTTGTTCGGCTAAGCGGTCGTCATCCTTGTCTTGCGCGCGCTTCCTCCTGCGCGACATCTTATTGGGCCCACGCCGAGGTCACCCCTCTCGCAGCCAGGCTGACGACCTGTGCGTCAACAAAGATAGTCTAGTAACTTACTAGGGATTGTCGAGTGCCCGTCTTTCAGATTTTTCGAAGGGGAAAGCAGCGGTCAAATTTGGGGGTTAGATCAAATGCGATCCACGCCGAGCTGATAGCTCGCCTGAGGATTTAAATTCCTACAAAGCTAGTAGATTTAGCATCCGGTTTGTCGCGAGGTCTCTGAAGGCTTGGTTATCTTCGGGGCTCGACGCTGCTTCGGCACGTCAGGAAACGATAGAGATCATTCGATGACCCTTGTCGCAGATGCGCTTCGCCCTTCAGTAGCTAGCAGACCTTTATCGCTCCCAACGGTCTCCTTGAGGGATGCCATGCGGCGTTCCGCCGGCGGTGTCAGTGTAATCACCGCTGGCATCGGCGAGGATAGAACCGGCGCAACGGTGACGACTGCAATATCCTTCTCCGTCGAGCCGGAAACGATGCTCGTCAGCATCAACCTGTCGTCATCAACCTGGCCGGCCATCCGCCACTACGGACACTTCTGCGTCAATGTACTGAGCGACGAGCAGCAGGCGGTTGCCGATCGCTTTGCCGGGCGCGGCGGGATCAAGGGGCCGGCGCGGTATCTCGGTAGTTCTTGGTCGCGCCTCGTGACCGGCGCGGGCGTGCTCGATGATGCGCTCGCCTCGGTGGACTGCGAAGTCGAAGAAGTCATTGAGCGGCATAGCCACGCCCTGATCTTCGGTGCCGTACGAGCCGTCAGGCTGCGCGATGGTGCAGCGCTTGCTTACGGCAATGGTCGTTACGGCTCGTTGAACGCGCTCTGAGCGTCTCCTCCTCAACGAAAAGGATCTGTCATGACGCTTGAAACGTCCTTGTCCTACGGCCCGGCGCTCCAATCATCTCGCTCGAGCGGTTCGATCGACACACGCCCCTATAGAGCTTTGCGGGACAGCGAGTTGCTGGCGCTCTCCTGGCTGGCGCCGCTCTTGCTGGTGATCGCTTGGGAACTGGCCGCACATCTCGGCTGGATCAGACCGCAGATCCTGCCGGCACCCAGCACGGTTGTAGCAACTGCCTGGAAGCTCGTGGCAAATGGCACGCTGTTTGAACATCTGGGCTACAGCATGCTGCGCGCGGCGATCGGCTTCGCGATCGGTGGGAGCATCGGCTTTGCTCTGGGTATCCTCGTCGGCTTCTCGCGGCTCGCCGAAGCGCTCCTCGATCGCTCGATCCAGATGATCCGCGCCATCCCGTTCCTGGCGCTCCTGCCGCTCGTCATCGTCTGGTTCGGCGTGGATGAAGCCGGCAAGATATTCCTTGTTTCGCTGGCCGTGATGTTCCCGATCTACATCAACACGGTGCTCGGGATACGCCAGATCGATCCGAAGCTTCTTGAGCTCGCAAAGGTGACAGGGCTCTCCTTGCGCGGGCGCATCACCAAGATCATCCTGCCCGGCGCGCTGCCCTCGATCCTCACCGGCGTCCGTTATGCGCTAGCGGTCGCTTGGCTCGCGCTCGTGATCGCCGAAACCATCGCCACCACAAAGGGCATCGGCTTTCTTGCCATGGATGCGCGCGAGTTCCTGCAAACCAACGTCATCGTGCTGACCATTGTCATTTATGCCGCGATCGGCGTGCTCGCCGACAGCGCCGCACGCGCCCTCGAGCGCCGGCTTCTCGCCTGGCATCCCAACTATGCGAAGGGAGAACGCCGTTGAGCATCCAGAACAATGCCGCAGTCGTCGTTCGCGATCTGCACCGTCACTACGGTAAGCGGATCGTCATCGAGGGCCTGAACCTACGCATCGAACCAGGCGAGTTCGTCGCGATGCTGGGCGAAAGCGGATGCGGCAAGACCACGCTTCTGCGTGCGCTGGCCGGTCTCGATCCGGTAGATGGCGGATCCATCCACGGTCCTGCACAGCCTGCGGTCGTGTTTCAGGAACATCGCCTCCTTCCGTGGGCGCCACTGTGGCAGAACGTGGCGCTCGGCATGGACACGGCGGAAGGCAAGGCAAAAGCAATTGCCGCGCTTCAGGAGGTGGGGCTTGGCGGACGGGAAAACGATTGGCCTCGCAATCTTTCCGGCGGGCAGGCGCAACGTGTGGCACTCGCCCGTGCCCTCGTGCGCGAGCCGTCCCTTCTTCTGCTAGACGAACCCTTCGCCGCACTCGACGCCCTGACCCGGCTCAAGATGCACGAGCTGATTAAGGATCTCGTTGCCTTGCACCGGCCGGGCGTTCTCCTCGTGACGCATGACGTGGATGAAGCCATCGCACTGGCCGACCGCATTTTGGTGATGCGCGATGGCCGCATCGCGTCGACCTACGATGTCGCAGCGGAGACCGAAAGCGGTCCCCAGTCTTTGCGGCACAAGCTTCTCGGCCAACTCGGCGTCACGCTCCACGAGCGCGCCGCCTAGCACGTAAACACTCTCAACCAAGGCTTTCACGACAGGCTGCAGCCGGTCGAACGTCATCCCTTTGCCCTCTTTCATCAGACAGGACGTTTCAGCATGACGGGTTCCAAACACTTCAACATCAACCGCCGCAGCCTTCTCCAGGGCGCGAGCCTGGCGCTTGGCGCTGCGGCAACCGGCGTTGCATTGTCGGGCAGTGCGTTAGCGCAAGGCACCCGCGATACCGATACGGTGCGCCTTGGCTGGGGTCGCGGCGGGTTGCCGCTCGTGGCCAAACAGCGTGGCGAGTTCGAGAAGATCCTTGCCGCTCAGGACATCAAGGTCGAGTGGGTCGGCCCCTTCCCCAACCATGCCCCGTCGCTTCAGGCCGTGGTGGGCGGTAGTGCCGATTTCGGCTTCTGGGGCAGCACGACGCCCGCCCTTGCCGGAATCATTGCTGGGTCACCCTTCGTTTTCACCAACTTCAACGTCTACACGCCGCGTTCGACGGCAATCATTGTGAAGAAGGATTCCGGCATTGATACCGTTGCCGATCTTGTCGGCAAGAAGGTTGCTGTCAACCGGTCCGGGCTGGGTGAGTTTTTGCTGGTCGCCGCGCTCGAAAAGAACGGCGTCGACCGCAAAGATGTCGAATTCGTCTATCTCAACCCGCCGGATGCTTCGCCAGCTTTCGGCCAGGGCCGAGTCGATGCCTGGTCAATGTGGACACCGGCCGTCGATATCGCGCGCGAACAATATGACGCGAAGGACATCTTCTTCGAGGGAACCGACCTCGACTTCCTGATCGATTATTCCTCGCTGGTCACGCTGCGCGATTTCGCGACGAACAACTCGGCCCTCGTGCGCGCCGTGATCGACGCCTACCATCAGGAAGGCCAGTGGATAAGCGACAATCCGCTGGAGGCCGAAACCATCGCGCAGAAGGAAGGCCAGTACAGCGACGCCGTGCGCGATCATCTCGTCGCTTACAAGCGTCAAAACAAGTTCTACGAAGCCGATGACACAGGCTTCCTCGCCGACTTCCAGAAAGCGGCGGACTGGCTGGCTGAACGTTCCATCCTGCCCGAACGCATCACCGTTTCAGACCACGTTCTGCGCGTCTGATCATCGTCGGGCGGGACCTCCGGCAGCATCCCGCCCAGCCCTCCAGCACCCCTAAAGGAGTTCGTCTCATGCCCGCCGCCAAACCTGTGCGCCTCGGAGTCAACGTCCTTGCATCCGGCCGCCACGATGCCGCCTGGAAGACCTTGCCTGACGCTGCTGGTCTTTCCAGCAACATCGACGCTTTCATCCGCATAGCCAAGGTCGCCGAGCGCGGCAAGATCGATGCGCTCTTCTTGGCCGACGGACCAGGAGGATTGGTGGATGAAGCGTTCCACCGGCCCTGGCGCGCGCTGGATCCGATCACGCTTCTGTCCGCGCTAAGCCAAGTGACGGAACGCATTGGTCTGGTTGCCACGACCTCCACGATCTTCGGCCATCCCTATGTGGTTGCACGCCAAATTGCGACGCTCGACCACATCAGCAAGGGGCGCGCGGCCTGGAACATCATCACCAGCCAATCGCCTGTCGCTCTCGCGGCTTACGGGCTGGACCAAGGCTTCGACCAGGAGGAACGTTATCGCCGCGCAAGCGAGTTTGCGGAGATCGTCACCGGTCTCTGGGACTCGCTGCCGAACGCGGCCATCATCGCCGATCATGCAAGCAACGTCTTCGTGGATGAACGAGCGCTGCGGCCGATCGACATTCAGGGCAAGCATTTCCGTACCAAGGGCTCATTGTCAGCGCCGGTCGGACCGCAAGGGCGACCGGTGATCTTCCAAGCCGGCCAGTCGGAAGACAGCAAGGCCTTCGGCGCACGTTATGCTGATGCGTTGTTCACCGGCCAACGCGTCATCGAGGGTGGCCGCAAGTTCTATTCCGACGTGAAGGCGCTTGCGCGTGCCAACGGTCGCAACGCAGATGATCTTCTCGTTATGCCAGGTCTGTTCCCGATCGTCGGAGGCACGGAACAGGAAGCGTTGCAGCGTAAGGCCAATCTCGACGCCGGGCTCGACCTCGCTTTCTTGCATGGTGAACTCGCCCGCCATTTCGCACTTGATCCCGATGACCTGCCTCTCGACGAGATCTTGCCATTCCAGCGCATCGAGGCAGCCGAGCCAAGGGTGCCAATCGCGTCCCGCTGGCCGCGCAAGCAAATCCTGTCGGAAGCGGTGACGTATGGGTGGACGGCGCGCCAGGCCGCCCTCAGCAACATCATCGGCGGCCACCGTATGGTGGTGGGTGCGCCGGAGCAGATTGCTGCTGACATTTTGCACTGGATCGACACCGGTGCGGCCGACGGCTTCAACCTCAATATCGACGTGCAAACCAGCGGCCTCGAAGACATCGTCGATCATGTCATTCCGATCCTGCAGAAGGCAGGCCGTTTCCGCACCGATTACACCGGGCAGACGCTCCGCCACCACCTGGGGCTGGCCCACTATGTCGATCCGCGCGATGTCGAGCCTGTCCGGCATGTCGGCACGGCCGCTTGAGGGCAGATATGCTGCAAGTCTCAACCTTTGATGCTTCCGCCGCGGCGCAACTGGACTGGCATCCGGTCACGCGCCGGCTGGACCTGGCTTCGCTGTTCGCCGACTTCGCGGCCGGCGCTGCGGAGCGCGATGTTTTCCGTCGTCCGATCTTCGAAGAAGCGCAACTGTTGAAGGAGCGCGGCTTCGGTGCAGTCCGCATTCCGGTGAACCAAGGCGGCGCAGGCATCACGCTTCCAGACCTGTTTGCCCTCGCTCGTGATCTCGCGACCGCCGATCCCAACATTGCGCATGTCTTTCGCAACCACTTCTATGCTGTCGAGCAACACGCGAAAACGGCAGCCGAGCCTTTCTCGCAGCGCGTTCTAGCCCTTGCCGCGCAGAACAGGATGTTCGGCGTGGCCTTTTCCGAAGCAGGTGGCGGACCTGCCGGAAGCCGCGGCCAGGTTCCGGGCTCGGCCCTGCGGTGGTCCGATGCCGATGGCGCTTATCGTGTCACCGGCACCAAGATCTATAGCACCGGCAACATCTCTTCGCCTCGGCACTGGATGGACGAACAGGCAAGATCGCCCAGTTCCTCGTGTCGACCAAAGCGGATGGCGTGACGCTTGACGATGACTGGGACGGCTTCGGCCAGAAGCTGACAGGCTCAGGCAAAACGATCTTTGCCGATGTGGCCGTGGCGCCGGAAGACCTTTACGACCTTCCCGAGCGGGGCGAGAACGATCCCTATCTTTACGGCTTCACCTTCCATCAGGTTTATTTGACGACGATCATATCTGGCATCGTCACCCGCATCTTGCACGATGCGCTGGCGCTGGTCCGCTCGCGCAGTCGCAACTTCTACCACGCGCTTGCTGAAAAGCCGGCAGATGAACCGGAGATCCAGGCCGTGATCGGGCGGATTGCCGCTTACCGCGCTGCGATCCTCGGCACCGTCGATCGCGCCATCGCCGCGCTCGATCTCGCCTGGGCCAGAGAAACATCGCCGGAAGCCGGCGCCCTGTCGATTGCAGCCAGCATCGCGGCCGCGGAGGCGAAGGTGGTAACGGACGAAGTGGCGGCGAACCTGGCCGGCCTTCTGCTCGATGTCGGCAGCGGCAGCGCCGTTTCGACCTCGAAGGCGCTCGATCGTCATTGGCGCAACCTCAAGGTCATCGCCGCACACAATCCGCGAATCTACAAGGAGCGGGTTCTTGGCGATCATTATCTAAACGGCGCCCTGCCGCCGACCGGCGCCTTCTTCTGAGCGCGACACCGTATTCGAGGACAGACATGACAAAGACGATCACCCCCAAAGAACTTCGCGCCTTTTGGAAAACCGGGCGCGAAGTCGCCCTGCTCGATGTGCGCGAGGAAGGTCCCTTTGCCGACGCTCACCCGCTGTTTGCCCTTAGCGTGCCGGTCAGCGAAGTTGAAACATCTCTTCCCGCACTCGTGCCGCGGCTTGGGGCGCCGATCGTCATTTATGATGACGGCGAGGGCTATGCAGAGCGAGCCGCCACGCGCATTGTCGCTCTCGGCTATAGCGACGTCGCGATCCTCGAAGGCGGCCTTTCAGCTTATCGTGAGGTCGGCGAAGTCTATCGAGATGTCAACGTGCCTTCGAAAGCCTTTGGCGAACTCGTTGAAGCAATCCGCCACACCCCGTCGCTGCCGGCCAATGAAGTGAAGCAGATCCTCGAGACACAAGAGGATGTTGTGGTAGTGGATGCCCGCCGCTTCGAAGAATACAACACGATGAGCATACCGCGCGGGCGCAGCCTGCCCGGTGGCGAACTCGTTTACCGCATCCACGACGTCGCGCCGTCGCCCGACACACTCGTAATCGTCAACTGCGCCGGACGCACAAGGTCCATCATCGGCACGCAAAGCCTCGTCAATGCAGGCATTCCCAACCGCGTCGTCGCCCTGCGCAACGGGACGATTGGATGGACTCTTGAAGGGCTGGGTCTGGAAACCCGCCAAAGCGAGCGGGTCGACACCCCGTCCGACGAGGCGCGCAGCCATGCGCGTTCGCGCGCCGAGCGATGGGCAGAGCATGTCGGTGTCCCGATCATTGGAGAAGAAGATCTCGCTCGTTTTCGCAGCGAGGTCGAGGAGAGGACGCTCTACACGCTCGATGTGCGTGACCCCCGCGAATATGCCGAACGTCATCCAGCGGGCTTTGCATCCGCACCCGGCGGCCAGCTTGTTCAGGCAACCGATGAATGGCTCGGCGTGCGCGGTGCTCGTGTCGTCCTCTATGACGACGATGGCGTCCGCGCACGGATGGCGGCGTCCTGGCTGATCCAAATGGGTTGGGACGTGTTTGTTCTCTCTGAAGCAGCGGATCCGCCTGCGGCCGAGGATAGTCCGGCTTCACCGAACAGTCAGGAGGCATTCCGTGCCCTCACGCCGCACGAACTGCACGATCGCTTAAACGGAGTGGTCGTCCTCGACCTTGCCCGCAGTCCTGCCTACCGCAAGGGCCATATCCCGGGCGCCTACTTTGCATCAGGGCCGGAGCTTGCCCGCGACGTTGCAACGCTAGGTGGGAACGATCCCTTGGTTCTCACTTCGCCTG
>NZ_DAMBUH010000002.1:41733-78932 GCF_032053605.1 Tianweitania sp. | reverse complement strand
GCCGTGTTGCCGCCGCGAACCTGACCGAAATATCCGCTTTAAGCTCGCGCGAGTTGCTGATCCTGGCTGGCGGCACAGAGGCGTGGCACGCGGCTGGCTACGGACTCGATAGCGAAGCCAACTATCTGTCGGAGCCAATCGACGTCTACAAACGGCCCTACGAAGGCACGGACAATGCAAGAGCCAACATGCAGGCCTATATCGACTGGGAGCTCGAACTGGTCGCGCAGCTCGCCAATGATGGCGTCTCCAACTTCCACGTGGTCCGCTGAGCATAGATGGATCTTCTGCGGACGGCAGGCTGACGGCTCTTACCGAGCAACCGTCCTACCGTCCCATCCACAAACGCCCGACGGGTTAGTCCTGGCAATATCGCTGGCTAAAAAGCCGTGATAATGCAGCGGTGTCCAAGCTGGTTGGACCGCTGATGGCGGTGCTTTCCGGGTAGCCACCCAAGGGTATTCACATGAAGACTACGAGACTGTTGAAGACGCTGATCGTTTCCGCGCTGGTTCTGACCACCGCCTCTGCGTATGCGGAAGAGAAGAAGTGGACCAAGATCACCATCGCAACGGAAGGCGCTTTCCGTCCCTACAACTTCACCAATCCGGATGGCTCGCTGGATGGCTATGAAGTCGATCTGTACAAGGATCTTTGCGCACGCATGAAGATCGAGTGCACGATGGTGGCGCAGCCTTTCGACAGCATCATCCCCGCACTCACCGCCGGCAAGTTCGATGCCATCATGGCTGGCTTGACCGCCACGCCGAAGCGCGAAGAGACCATCGACTTTTCCATCTCCTACGGCCTGACCCCGCAGACCTTCGCGACGCTCAAGGATAGCCCGTATGCCAAGCTTCCTCATACGGGCGAGACGCTCTACCT
Source organism: Tianweitania sp. (assembly GCF_032053605.1). Classification (NCBI taxonomy): domain Bacteria; kingdom Pseudomonadati; phylum Pseudomonadota; class Alphaproteobacteria; order Hyphomicrobiales; family Phyllobacteriaceae; genus Tianweitania; species Tianweitania sp. The sequence continues at coordinate 78,047 of NZ_DAMBUH010000002.1, read as the reverse complement.
CGCACAGGATGAGGCCGGGGCACAGAAGGCGATCGATGATGTGACGGCTGAGATCAAGGGCAAGACGGTCGGCGTTCAAAGCGCTTCGCTCGGCCTGTCGCTGCTGGACAAGTACTTTAAGGACTCCATCGAGATCCAGGAATACAAAACGACCGACCAGCACGATCTCGATCTTGGATCGGGCCGTGTTGACCTGATCGTCGCGTCCCTCGCCTACCTCACCGACGCTGCCAAGAAGCCAGGCAACGAGGGCATCGTGATGACCGGACCTTACTTCAAGGGTGGTATTCTCGGACGTGGCGTGGCCGTTGGCCTGCGCAAGAACGAGCCAGAGCTGAAGAAGATGTTTGATGAGGCCATCGAGGCCGCCAAGGCCGATGGCACCGTCAAGCGCCTGTCCGAAAAGTGGTTCGGCTTCGACGTCACGCCGTAAGCTCGCCCGCATGATTATAAAAGGTCGCCGAATGGGAAGGCGACCTTTCGTTTGCGGTTGCTGCTGGGCGTGGCCAGCAATTTACGCAATCAACGAGGCTGCCTCTCCGAGTTGCGTGGCTCGCATATCTCGCGCCGGCGTCACACCAAACAGCCGGCCATATTCCCTGGTAAACTGCGGGACGCTCTCGTAGCCGACAGCATAAGCCGCATTGCTGATGGCCTCCCCGTCGGACAACATCAGCCGGCGAGCCTCGATCAGCCGCAGCTGCTTCTGAAATTGCAGCGGTGTCAAAGATGTCACCGCCCGGAAGTGTGCATGGAAAGACGAAACGCCCATGCCAGCCGCCATCGCCAGCTGTTCCATACGCAGCGGCTTTGCGAAATCACTGCGGATCAGGCTGACGGCCCGCGCGATCCGCTGAGCATGGCTACCGGGAATGCCGAGCGTGCGAATGGCTCCGCCATGACGTCCCATCAGCAGCCAGTAATGCAGCTCCCGCAGCAATTGTACCTGTAAGACCGGAATCGTGGCGGGGCGATCAAGCAGTCTCAGTAGACGCAGCGCTGCGTCTGCCACCTCCCTTTCGGTCGGGTCCACCCGCACAGGTGCTCCGGCAGCGAAGGGCAAAGGCCCGATCTCTGTAACCAGCTCAGCGATCACCGCGGGATCCAGCTCGAAGACGACCGAGATATATGGCGCAGCCAGGCTTGCGCGGGTGATCTGGCTGACGGTCGGCACGTCGGCCGTAATCAACAGAGACTCCCCGTCCCCGAAATCGAAGGACCTCGCTCCCATCGCGACACGCTTGCTGCCTTGAAGCACCAGCGCCACCAAGGGGCGGTTGACCGCGTGCTGGAGTGGGCTTGGTATAATCTCGCGGACCACGGACAGGCCGGGGATCGGTGTGGACGCCATGCCTGTTCGAACAAGCTGGTGTTCAGCAACACGGATTGCGGTGTGGAGCAGATCGGAGGTCATCGTCACAGGCTATAGCCAGCCGAAACTCCATACAAGCCGGCTTGGAGGATTAGGCAAGATAATGCCAAGATCAAGCAACACCAACAGTGCGCGACCAACGATGATCCTTGCAGAACCAAGGCAGCAAGGAGCCAAGCATGAGCACCATTTCAATCGTCACCGGCGGCAGCCGAGGCCTGGGCCGCAACACCGCCATCAGCATCGCCCAGCGGGGCGGCGACGTCATCTTGACCTACCATCGCGGAGAAGAGAATGCCCTTGGTGTGGTCGCTGAAATCGAAGCTTTGGGTCGCAAAGCAGTCGCCTTACGTCTCGATACAGGCGAAATGAGCGACTTCCCAGACTTTGTCGCACAGGTTCAGACTGCGCTCCGGGAAACCTGGCAGCGCGAAACGTTCGACCATCTCGTGAACAATGCCGGCCATGGCGAGATGGCGAGCCTGATCGAAACCACGGAAGCGCAATTCGATGCTCTGTTCGCGGTGCATGTGAAAGGCGTCCTGTTCCTGACCCAGGCACTGGAGCCGCTGCTTGCCGACGCCGGGCGGATCGTCAACTTTTCCAGCGGCCTCACACGCGTTTCATCCGCCGGCTTCGGAGCCTATGCCGCGGCAAAGGGCGCAGTAGAGATCCTTACGATCTACATGGCCAAGGAATGGGGAAGCCGCGGGATCACAGCCAACACGATTGCCCCCGGAGCAATCGAAACCGACTTCCTGGGCGGTGCCGTGCGTGACACGCCGGCCTATAACGAAGCTTTCGCATCAATGACCGTGCTGGGCCGTGTAGGTGTACCTGACGACATCGGTCCTGCCGTCGCCAGTCTGCTCGGACCGGACAATCGCTGGGTCAACGCCCAGCGCATCGAGGTGTCCGGCGGTCAGAACATCTGATGTTGGACGGCCGGATGCCAAGTGAAGGCACCGGCCGCAGCTTCGGTTAGTGCGTGATAGAGCCAGGTTTAACCTCGGCTGGGATCGGGCACACGTAAGGCTGGCCGGCCGTCTTTTCTTTCCACTCTGCCTTCGCGGCTGCGAGAACGTCGGGTTGGGTCATAAGGGTCAAGCCGGTCGTGGCCAGGGTCTTGGCAGCATGCGCCATGGCTTTGTGCGCGGCCGCACTTTTGCCCTGCGCAACCACCTGCCAAGTGTGGGGATTGGTGCCGATGGCCCATGCAGGAGTCCAGCATTGCGCCGTAGGCGTTACCCAGCTCACGTCGCCGACATCGGTGGAGCCAGCGCGAAAGTGAGACTGTCCCTCAAATTCGCGCAGGCCGAGATGAAGCGGCGCTGTGCCGTCTACCTTGGCGTTTGAGAACACGTCCCCCCTGATCTGGTAAAGCCGGATGCTGCTCTTGATCGCCTCATCGGTGAAGGTGTCCTGGATGTCCTTGGCGAAAGCGAGATCTGCTTCGTCGAACGGCACAGGGCCGAGCGTCACCATGTTCTCGTGCATTGCCGTTTCCAGCGTGATGTTGGGCAGGAGGTTGGTGGATGCCGTATCGAAGATGATCTCGACCTCGGTTTCCGTCATCATCGCGGCGCCGCGCGCCACTTTGTCAACGCGCTGAGCAAGGGCAAGTGCCTGGCTCATTTCGGGAGCGCGAACGAGATAAAGCACCTCGGCCTGCGCCTGCACGACGTTCGCGGCGCGGCCACCCGTGTCGGTAATGGCGTAATGAACGCGGCAATCCTGCGGCATGTGCTCGCGCAAAAAATTCACGCCGACATTCATTAGTTCCACCGCGTCCAGCGCCGAACGGCCGAGATGAGCGGCATTGGATGCATGTGCCGCCACACCCTTGAAGCGGTAGTAATACTCAAGGACGGCAAGGTTGTTCGTGGAGCGCACGCCATTGAACGGTGCGGGATGCCAAGTCAGTGCCGTATCGACATCGTCGAACAGGCCAGCGCGCACCATGAAGGTCTTGCCCGAGCCGCCCTCCTCGCCCGGACAGCCGTAATAGCGGACAGTGCCAGGCAGATTGTTTTCCTTGAGGTGACGGGCGAGCGCGATGGCGCCCATCATCGAGCCGACGCCCAGCAGATTATGGCCGCAGCCATGGCCGGTTGCGCCGGAGACCAGCGGCTTGGCTTCTGCGAGATCGGCCGCCTGGCTCATGCCGGCAAGAGCATCAAATTCGCCGAGAAACGCTATGACAGGCTTGCCGCTGCCGGCTTCGGCGATGAAGGCGGTTTCCATCTCCGCCACGCCGCGTTTAACGGAGAAGCCGGCCTCTTCCAACGCACCAGCAAGCGCTTGCGAGGAGCGCTGCTCCTGGAACTTCAGTTCAGCGAACTCCCAGATGTTGTCGCTGAGCTTGCTGAAGGTCGGCTTTATCGCGTCAACAGAGCGCGCGATCGACTCCAATGCTTGCTGGTTCATGAACTATCCTCAGTCGTGTTTCAGAGCGCTGGCGCACGACGCGGCTGTCGCGCAGCCCTCGGCAGCCCCGCAGCTCTTGCCAGTCCATTGTCAAAGAAAGTCGCGCCGGACTTTGCCGGCGCGTTTCCCACGATCAGTTTTCGAGCGAGACTTCCCAGAGCCGCGTATTCGACTGCCAGACCGGCACGCCCTTCAGCGACTTGGAGGCGCCCCACACGTCGACCATGTCATACAGGAAGATGCCGGGCATCTCCTGCAGCATCAACTCATGGAATTCGTCGAAGATCGCCTGCCGCTTGGCCTGATCAGCCTCGGCATAGGCGGCATTCATGAGCTCGATCGCCTTGGGGTTGTCCCACATCAGCGAGGCGTTCTTGTCCTTGTTGCCGACATAGAAGCTGTACATCAGAGCGGGGTCGAGGCGCGGCGCCACCGACTGCGAGATCACCTGGTAATTGCCCGAACGCCGGCGATCGACTTGCGTGGCATAATCCAGCACTTCGATCTGAACATTCAGGCCGATCTGCTGCATCATGGCCTGAGCCATGATTGCGGCCGGGTAACTCGGAACGTTACCGCGCTTGTTGGCGATGATGGAGATCGGCTCGCCCTTGTAACCGGCTGCGTCCAGCTCCTTCTTGGCGGCTTCCAGGTCATAAGGAAGACGCTTCTTCTGAGTTTCGTTAAAATATACGGAGTCCTGCGAGACCATCGAACCATTGGCCTCGCCCGTGCCGTTGGAAGCAGCGGCCACCAGCTGATCGAGGTCGAGCGCCATGGCCATGGCGCGACGCACGCCCGGATTGCTCAGAACCTTGTCGCGGGTCTGGAAGTAGAACAGGTTCTTGCCGTTGTTGCGCGCGACGATGAGCTGCATCTTGTCGCTGTTCTGGAACTCCGGAATGAGATCCGGCGAGATTTCCGCCGTATCGAGCACGCCGGATTCCAGTCCCGCCTTCACGGTCGATGCGTCCGGAATGACCATGAACTTGACGCCATCGACCAGCGGGCGTTTGGAGCCGACCATGCCATCCGGCTTGCCGTCATTTTCAGGCGACTGGTAGTCGTTGAACTTGGCGAGGCGGATATATTCCGACTTCTTCCATTCATCCCACATGAACGGGCCCGTTCCGACCGGCTTGTCGAAGCTGCCGTCTGCGGTCACCGAGTCCGGCGAGAGGATGCCGGTGTAGCCGCATCCCGGGCGCGACATCAGGCCGAGGAAAACGGCGGAGGGCTTGGTGAGCTTGATCTCGACCGTGGAAGGATCGATCGCCTTCACGCCAGCCACGGGTGCCGCGCCGCCTTCGACGAAATCATTCAAGCAGGTCCACTTGGTTTCCGGCTTGAGATAACGGGTCCAGTTCCAGACCACGTCTTCAGCCGTCAGCACCTTCCCATTGTGGAATTTGACGCCATCGCGCAGCTTGAACGTATAGGTCAGACCATCCTCGGAGGTCTCGAAGCTCTTGGCCAGCAGCGGCTTGACCTCGCCGCTGTTGGTGTAGCCGACCAAGCCTTCCACGATGTGCAGGATCACACCATCCGTATTGCCGTCGCGGTTGACGCCGGGGTTGTTGCTGCGCAGGTCCGAGCTTTGCGCAACCACGAGATCGCGCGCCTGCACCGTTCCTGCAATTGCCAGCAGGGCGACGCCTGCCAAAAGAATTTTCTTCATTGTTCTACCCTCGTTGTTGTCGTTGATCATTGAACCGGAAAATGATCCCAGCAGCCGCGCGCAATGCGACCAATGGTTTCGAGTGACATCGTGTAGCCGGGCGTGCCGTCAGGCATTTCCTGAGGCACCTTGTCGGTATAGGCGGTGACGATGAAGAACGGCGCGCCGTTCCTGTAGACGACACCGGCATCCATGCGACCGCGCTTGCCGCGACCGCTCTTGCTGGCCGTCACCGTCTCGAAGGGCAGCCGGGAACGCAGGCCATAGCGCAGCACCTGGTTCTTCAGCACTTGCAGCGCCCAGGCGCATAGCTCAGCCGTGCAGCCCAGCCTGGCTTGTGCTTTGGGAGAGGTCTGGGCGTCGAGAATCGTTTGCAGCAGAAGGACCTGGTCGGCTGCAGACGTCGTGGTCACGCTTTTCAGCGAGTGGTCGATCGGCAGGGCCAGAGGCGGGATCAGGAAGCGGTGATGCGTGTTCACCATGCCCAACGTCTTGCAGAAGCCATCGACCTCTGCCAGCGTGAGGCGCTCCAGCACCATCTTGGTGCAGACATTGTCGCTGAGCACCATCATGCCGGTGATCGCATCGCGCAGCGAAAGTACGAGCCCGGGCGTCATGAAGCGGATCATGCCGCTGGCGACTTCCTCGGCCAGGCGCTGTTCGTAGACGATCTTCTCGTCGAGATCGAGCCGGCCTTCCGACACCGCCTTTAGCGCGGCCATCATGATGGAAGTCTTGCGCGTGCTGCCCGACGGCGTTTCCTCGTTCTCGCCACGGCCGACATCGTCGCCGGTCAACAGGTTGCGCGCCATGAAGCGGGTGACGAAAGGCTGGGCGTCGCAGATGGCGTCGAGTTCTCGGCGCAGGGTGGCGAGGTTGCGTTCGGTGTCCATCATGCTTCCAGGCGCCATTTCAGTTTCACCCCGCCCTGCTCGTTAATGGCAAGGGCGGGAATGGCCGAAAGAAGCCGGCGCGTGTAGGCTTCCTGCGGATTGTCGAAGATCGTGTCGCGGTCGCCTTGTTCGATGATCCGGCCGTCCTGCATCACCACCACGCGATCGGCGACCTGTTCCACCACGCCGAGATCGTGGCTGATGAACAGGCAGGAAAAGCCGTAGCGCTTCTGCAGGTCGGAGAAGAGGTCGAGCACTTGAGCGCGCACGGTCACATCAAGCGCTGATACCGGTTCATCGGCGATCAGGAAGCGCGGCCGGCGTGCGATGGCGCGGGCGATCGCCACGCGCTGACGCTGACCACCGGACAACTCGTGCGGGTAGCGGTCGGAAAATTCGCCGCTGAGCCCGACCTCCTCGAGCACTTCCGTCGCCCGCTTGCGCTTAGCCGCGCGGTCGAGATCAGGAACAAGCCGCAAAGCCTCCTCGACCGTTGCAAGGATAGTCATTCGCGGATCGAGCGAGGAATAAGGATCCTGAAACACCATCTGGCAGTTCAAGCGATAATCGCGCCAGTCCGCATTGCGCGAGCGTCCCCGGAACCGGATGTCGCCGCCGCTTTCCTTTACGAGGCCAGCAATTGTGCGCCCAAGCGTGGTTTTGCCGGAACCGGAACCGCCAACCAGCGCAACGACCTCGCCTTCGTGGATGTCGATCGACACGCCGTGCAATGCGCGCTTAGCCTGCGCCTTCTTGAGGAAAGACTTGCGACCGGGATAATCGACGACGATATCTTTCGCCGAAACCATCGGCGCCTTTGCCGTGTCGAGCACGCGCACTTCGCCTCGCAGCGGCAGGGATTGCAGAAGCTTCTTCGTATAGGGATGCTGCGGCGCGTCGAGCAGGTCTTCCGTTCGGCCCGCTTCGACGATCGAGCCCTTTTCCATCACCACGATGCGGCTCGTGTAGCGCGCCACCATCGGCAGGTCGTGGCTGATCAGGAGCACCGCCGTGCCTTCTGCCTGAGTCAGCTCGACCATCAGTTCCATGACATCGCGCTGGATCACGGCATCGAGCGCCGTTGTCGGCTCATCTGCGATCAGCAACGCCGGCTTCAACAGCATCACCGAAGCCAACATGATGCGCTGGCGCATGCCGCCAGAAAATTCGTGCGGATAGGCGCTCAGCGCACCTTCGGGATCGCGGATGCCGACGCGCTTCAGCATGTCCAGGATGCGATGACGGCGCTCTTCCGGCTGAAGCTTGGTGTGCAGGATCAGCCCTTCCTCAAGCTGCCGACCGATCGTCATCGACGGGTTGAGCGACGTCATGGGTTCCTGGAACACGACGCCGATCTCGGCGCCGCGCAGGTCCCGAAGCTCGCGATCCGTCATGCCGAGCACGTCGCGACCTTTGTACTGGACCAAGCCGGATGTAACCGTGATTGCCTGCGGCAGCAGCCGGATGAGCGATCGTGTCGCCAGCGTCTTGCCCGAACCGCTTTCACCCACGATGCCGAAGATCTCGCCGGGCGCGACGTCGAAGCTTACATCCTGCACGACCTGGCGGCCGCTTCCGGCAACAGCCAGCGACAGGCCGCGAACGGAAAGAAGCGTATTCGTGTGCAATTCAGCGCCGCTCATTTCAGCCCCCTCATGCGTGGGTCGAGCTTGTCGCGGAGCGCATCGCCCAGAAGATTGATGCCGAGCAGCGTCAGCGCGATGCACAGGCCGGGGAAGAGACCGAGCCAAACGGCTTGTTCGAAGAACGGCCGGCCGGCCGCGAGCATGTTGCCCCAGGTCGGAGCCGGAGGCGGCACGCCGAGGCCAAGAAACGACAGCGCGCTTTCCGACAGAATAGCCCAGCCGAACATGGACGTTGCGAGCACGGTGATCGGCGCAAGGCAATTGGGCAGGATGTGGCGCAGCATCGTGAACAACTCGCTGTTGCCCATGACCTTGGATGCTTCGATGAACTCGCGTTCGCGCAGCGACAGCACTGCGCCGCGCACAACACGCGCCATGGACGGTGTGTAGGCGATACCAAGCGCGAAGATGATGCCGTACTGATTGGCCCCGAACACGGCGAGCAGACCAAGCGCCAGGAGGATGCCGGGGAAGGCCATCAGCGCGTTGTTGATGGCCATGATCACACCGTCGATCCAGCCGCGAGCATAACCGCTGATCAGGCCGATGATCGTTCCGCAGATCGTTGCAAAGGCCACGGTCAGCGTGCCGATCCAAATGGCGGCGCGGGCGCCAACCATCAGACGGCTGAGCACGTCGCGGCCGAACTCGTCGGTGCCGAGAAGATGCTCCCCACCCGGCGCCGCCAAGCGCGCGGTGAAGGAAAGCTTCATAGGATCGAAAGGCGTCCAGACCAGGCTGAGCAAGGCCGTCACGAGCAGGACGCTGATCAGGATGCCGCCGATCAGACCGTTGAAGGTGAGCTTTTTCATTCGGCGACCACCCGCGGATCGAACAGGGGATACAGGAGGTCGACAACGAGATTGACCAACACATAGGACAAGGCGACCACCAGCAGGCAGGCCTGGATCACTGGATAATCGCGGGCGAAGATGCTCTCGACCATCAAGCGACCGAGGCCAGGGATCGTGAACACCGTTTCGATCACGGCAATGCCACCGAGTAGATTACCGAGGATCAGGCCAATCATCGTCCAGGTCGGACCGAACGCGTTCTTGAGGGCATGCCGCCACAAGACTGCGCTTTCCGACAGTCCCTTGGCGCGAGCATGGGTAATGTAATCGAGGCGCAGCACTTCCAGCGTCGATGCGCGCGCCATGCGGATCAGCACGCCGGCTTCATGGATCACGAGCGTCATCACCGGCAGGATGAGGTAAAGCAGACCGCCCGTGGGATTGTCTCGTATGGAAACGTAACCAAGTACCGGCAGCCAGCCGAGCTTGAGGCCGAAGAACAGCATCAGCAGCAGGCCAAGCCAGAAGGTCGGGATCGACAGCAGCACGGTGGCCGTGCCAACCAGCGCAAGATCCGTGACGCTGTTCTGGCGCCAAGCGGCGATAACACCGGCCGGAACGGCAATCAGGCTCGCCAGGAACACGGCGACCACCACAACTTCCGCACTGACAACAAAACGCTCAAGCACCAGCGGTAGAACGGCTTCACCGTTGACGATCGAACGTCCGAAATCGCCTTGCAAAACATTGCCCAGCCAGATGAGAAACTGCTGAGGCAAGGATTGATCTAGCCCGAGTTCGGCGCGCAGCGCTTCGATCTGTGCGGGTTGCGCCATGTCGCCCAGCATCAGTTCTGCCGGGTCGCCCGGTATGAAGCGGATCAGCGCGAACACCGTAATTGCGACCAGCGCAACCGTCGGCAGCGCCATCAGCACGCGATTGAGGATAAATCGGATCATATGTCCCCCGGGATTTGTGACCGATCATGCCATCAGCCCAAACGTCTTCATTTTGTCAGGACTATGAAAGGTTTGACGATACTGCGCAATATTATGCGAAAACGTCATATATCTATGCGGATGTAGGCCGGCAAAATGCCAGTCTTGGCTTAGCGCTTTGCCTGCTAAGCCTTTGTTATACAGGGTCTTGCTGCGAACGCCGGATTTGCCGGGTCAAAGCATCGCTTAATGCCTGAGCGGCGATCGACAGCGGCAAGCCTGCCGAGCGAGCGATACCAAAATCCTGCGTCGAATGCGGAAGAAACCTTCGTCGAACCACCGGCAAGTGCGGATAGAGATTCGCGTAGAAGCTGCTGATGATGGCCACGCCCAATCCATGCGCAACGTAGGAACAGGCCGAGCTGTTGGTGTGGGTTTCGACCTTAACCGTCTGCTTCACGCCTGCTCGCTTGAACGCTTGGTCCAGCCCCATGCGGTTCGGCCGCTGACGACCGATCAGGATCAGCGGTATACCCCGCAAGTCCTTGACCGACACTTCCTCGAGTGCGGCCAGTGGATGATCCTTATGGATCACGCAGACGCTTTCGCCGCTGGCAACATGCTCGACTTCCAGGGTCGGGCCGGTCTGCCCTTCCATTCGAAGAAAGCCGATGTCGATGACGCGCTCTTCGAGCAGCTTCTGGATCGCCGTGGTGCTTTCAAAGAAAGTTTCGATGCGAACACCGGGAAAGTCGCGGGCGTACTCGACGAGTATCGCCGGCGCAAAGTTCTCCCACATGCTGCTCGGCAAACCGATGCGCACGATATCCGGCCCATCGGCCCCGCTGCGCAGATCTTCCGCATGGCCGTTCATCCGTTCTACGGCAAGAAGGACGTTTTCGGCATCGCGGCCCAGCAGTTCCGCCTCTGGCGTCGGAACAAGCCGGCCTTTGTCGCGTGCAAACAGAGTAACCGAAAGGTCGGCTTCCAATTGCTGAAGCAACCGGCTCACACCGGACTGGCTCAAGCCCAGGGACTTGGCTGCCGCGATTGTGGAGCCGGTCGCGAGCAGCGTGCGCAACACTTCCAACTGTCGTATATTCATGAGCGCTCCATGCTAGGACTGTTCAATGTCTTAGCACGAGCCCTCGCGCAGCACCTATCTGCGCTGCAGTGATCTATTGCTGGCCAGTGCGAGGCATAGCCGGATGCTTGTAGCCGAGAAAGTCCGCCGATTGCGCGAAGGTCAGCAGTGCCCGCCTTGCTTGCTCCACTGACAAGCGTCCCGCCCGTGCAGCAGAGCATGTCCGCCGTGCGGCCTCGTAGCTTGGACTGACACGAACACACGGCCAGCCGCTCAAGAACTCATGCATTTCGCTGAGCGTGCGGATGTCTCGCTTGGTGTCAGGTCCTGTAGGCAGAGGCACGGGTATGTAGAAGGCGTCGGTGGTGATCATGGTTGTCTCCTCCCATCTCAGCCCAACCAACACGGTACTGTATCCGGTTGCCGTGTCTGAACCTTGTCCTTGCCGGACTAAGAATATGACGATCATGTTCCCGGCGAGCAAGAACGATAAGGAGCACTTGGTTGGGCGCGCGGCACGATCCGACTGAGATGTGTCAGCATTCATCAAGCAAGTTTCCGGCGGCAAGCTTGCCCGCGTCACACCGCAGCATATCTTGCCTGCCATGCCGAAGATGCGCGCCAAAGCTGACCTGCCGTCCAAACCCTGCCGCCATTGCTCTCGGCCTATGGTTTGGCGCAAGGCGTGGGCGCGCAGCTGGGACGACGTTCTTTACTGCTCCGACCGCTGCCGCACGCAGGCAGCACAGGAGCGACGCGCTGACAACGGCGCCTCATCCACCAGGGATCACGCATGACAATCGATCCGCGCCGCATCCGGGTGCTCAAGGAAGGGCCGGAGGACACTAAGGGACGCTACGTTCTTTACCTGCTCCAGCAAGCGAACCGGGCCTATAACAACCCTGCGCTGGAATTGGCGATCGAGGAAGCCAACCAAAGGGGCCTTCCAGTTGTTGCATGCTTTGGCCTACTCGATGGTTCCAACGGCTTTCCGGAAGCCAATGCCCGCCACTACGCTTTTCTGCTGCAGGGACTGAGCGACGCTGCGCGCGGTCTAGCGAAACGCGAGATCGGCTTTGTGATCCGCAAATGCTCGCCGGCCCGGATCGCGATCGACCTCGCCGAGGAAGCGGCGCTTCTTGTGCTCGACCGGGGTTATCTCGGCATCCAGAGAGAATGGTACGCGGAAATCTGCAAGGACGTGCAGACGAGCATCGTACAGGTGGAAGGCGACGTTGCCGTGCCTGTGGAGATTGCGTCTTCGCGTCACGAATTCGGTGCGCGCACGTTGCGCCCTAAGATCGCAAACAAACTCGAAGACTTCCTCAGCCCCTTACGTTCGCGCAAGGTGAAACATCCTGCCCAAGAGCTCGGGCTAACAAGCGAGATCGACATATCCGATTCTGAAGCCGTTCTCGCTTCCATGACGCTCGATCGAACTGTCGGTCCCGTCAAGCGCTTCAAGGGAGGCGAAACCGAAGCGCGACGGCGGCTTAAAGCCTTTCTGTCAGGTCCGTTCGAGCATTATGGAGACAACCGCGGCAAGCCGGAAGCGGGCGCTGCCTCCCATATGAGCCCCTACCTGCATTTCGGCCAGATTTCGCCTGTCGAGATCGTGCTTGCGGCCCGGGCTGCCAAGGCTAGCAGGGAAGACAAGGCGGCCTTCGTGGAAGAAGTGGTTGTTCGGCGCGAACTCGCAATGAACCACGTCTTCTATACGGCCAAGTATGACTCCTACGAGGATGCGGTGCCGGAATGGGCACGCCAGACGCTGGCGGAACGAGCAGGAGATGCGCGTCCGCATTTCTACACCGACGATCAGCTTGCCAGGGGCGAAACGCATGATGATGGCTGGAACAGCGCCATGAAGGAGATGCGGGAAACCGGCTACATGCACAATCACCTGCGCATGTATTGGGGCAAGAAGATCCTAGAATGGTCAAGAACACCTGAGGACGGGTTTGACCGAACCTTGCGGCTCAACAACCGCTTCTTTCTCGATGGCCGCGACCCCAACTCCTTCACCAATGTCGCCTGGATTTATGGCCTGCACGACCGTCCGTGGGTCAAGCGCCCGGTCTTTGGCACGGTGCGATACCAGAACGAAAACTCGCTGCGTAAGATCAACCTGAAAGCCTATCAGCAGGATGTCGAGCGGCTTTGTGCGTTGGAAGACGGGAGCTCTCAACCAGCACAGGAAGAGGAAGAGCCTCGGCTGCTCTAGAAAAGCGCCAGTTGCTGCTGCTCGCCCTCACCGTCGACACCCTCCAGGGACGAAAGGGTCACGCCGAGCAGACGGATGCCCTTGCTGACGGGAAACAAAGCTGCCAGCATCGATCCCGCGACATCCGTCATGTCGTTCAACCCGGCGACACAATCCGGCAAGGTGCGGCTACGGGTGATCTGCTGGAAGTCGGCATATTTCACCTTCAAGGTCACCGTTCGACCGCGCAGCTGTTTGGTCAGGGAGTGCTTCCACACTTTGTCAGCGAGCGGCACGAGTTCCTGACGCGCAAGGTCGAAGTCGAAGATGTCGGCAGCGAAGGTATCTTCCGCGCCGATCGACTTACGCTGCCTGTCCGGCTGCACCGCGCGTTCGTCGATGCCGCGCGCAATGCGGTAGTACCAATGCCCAGATTTGCCGAAATTTTGCTGGAGGAAGGCGAGCGATCTTTCGCGCAGATCAGCCCCGGTTTCGATGCCAAGCCGCTGCATCTTGGCAGCCGTAGCGGGACCGATCCCATGGAACTTCTTGATCGCCAGCGACGCCACGAAGTCCGGTCCCAGACGAGGTGTGATGACGGCCTGCCCGTTGGGCTTGTTGAGATCGCTCGCCGTCTTCGCCAAGAACTTGCAATAGGAAATGCCAGCTGATGCGTTCAGCCCGGTCACATCCTTGATGCGTGCGCGGATCAAGGCGGCGATCTCGGTGGCAACGCCGATGCCGTTCTTGTTCTCGGTCACGTCGAGATAGGCTTCATCCAGCGAAAGCGGTTCGATCAGGTCGGTATGCTCCGCAAAGATCTCGCGGATCTGGTTTGACACGGAGCGATAGACTTCGAACCGTGGCTTGACGAAGATGAGGTCCGGGCACAGACGCCTGGCCGTTACTGAAGGGAGTGCCGAGCGTACCCCAAACACGCGGGCCTCGTAGCTCGCTGCGGCCACCACGCCCCGCGCCGCCGAGCCGCCAACCGCCACAGGCTTGCCTCTGAGTTCGGGATTATCGCGCTGCTCGACAGACGCGTAAAAGGCGTCCATGTCGACATGGATGATCTTGCGGATGCGCGGCTCTTCCACACTCGTGTTGTCAGCCGCCTTTTCGGCCAGAATCGATCGATTGTGCATCATCGAAATGGTCGTATTCGTCGCGCGATCTACCTGGAACACTCCGTGAACATAGCAGCCACTAGCGCCTTTGCAAAGTCGTCTGAGCTCCAAATCTCCGCGTTCTGTCCAACGCTAAATCACAACGCCGAAGCCGGTCCTTGCAGCCCGGGCGGCGGTGTGGCTTCGTCGGCATCGGGGTCTCTGCCATGGTGTCGGTCAAGTAGGCGCATGATCGGCGTCACCGTCAGACCATGCATGAGGATCGACACCAGGATCACCAAACCGACAAATGCCCACAGACGCTCAGCGCCTTCCACTCCCTCCATCTGATTGAGGCCGTAAGCCAGATAATACACCGAACCTACACCGCGAATGCCGAAGAAGGCCAGCGTCATCCGTTCCGTCCAGTCGGTTTGGTGCCCAAGCAGGCCGATGAGCCCGGTAACCGGGCGCACAACCAAGAGGATCGCGAGAACAGCAACCACGTCGATCCAGGTGAGTGGCGCGAGCAATCCGCTGGTCAGCGCGCCACCGAATAGCAGCAGCAGCACCATCATCGCGATACGCTCGATCTGCTCGGTCAGCTGGTGCATGTCGAGTTGGAATTCATGATCGCGATGGGAATGGCGGAAGGTCAAAGCTGTGACGAACACGGCTAGGAAGCCATAACAATGAATGAGCTCTGTCAGCCCATAAGAAACAAAGGTCGCCGAAAGCGCGATCAGGCCATCACCAGTTTTAGCCAGCTTGGACTCGGCCGGCACATGAAAGGTGAGCCAGCCGAAGGCTTTGCCAATGGCATATCCGGCCACGACGCCGGCCCCAATCTCCCACAACACATTGTAAGTGAGCCACTTCGTGAACCACGGTTCGCCGGTCGATGCCGCCAGGGCGAGCGCGATGGCCAGATGAACAAAGGGAAAGGCGAAGCCGTCGTTCAGTCCTGCTTCTGAGGTCAAGCCGAAGCGAACCTCGTCCTCTTCGCCCGACTTCGGCGGACCGACCTGGACATCGGCTGCCAATACCGGATCGGTGGGTGCGAGTGCAGCTCCGATCAGAAGCGCAATCGTCCACGAAAGGCCGACCCACCATCCCGCAATGAGCGTGATTGCGCCGATACAAAGCGGCATGGTGATGCCGATCAGCCGCCACGCGACGGACCAGTCGCGGAAACCGAAGATCCGGTCGATCTTCAACCCCGCGCCCATCAAGGCAATGATGACCACGAACTCGGAAAACCGCTCCGTGAACTCCGGATGATTGACGGGAAGCGGATCAAACGAGACGCCGGGGATCGCAAAGATCAGCGCGCCCAAGCCGATGCAGACAATAGGCAAGGAAAGCGGCAGCCTCCGGAGCACCAATGGCAGCCAAGCCACCAAGGCGATTAAGAAGCCGGAACCGATCAGGAGAAGGATGTAAGGATCAGGCGAGACGTTAAAGGGGAAGGTCATGCGGCCCAACGAAGTGGATGAAGATTTGATCCCGCAACCACTTCAACGATGTGCAGGCTAAGATACAGCCGCTTGTTATGGCCATTATGAGCAGGAAAAAAGCGCCCGCGTGCTGAAGGCTTAGCTGCCGTTCATACCGTAGTTGGAACTCTGCTGGCCGCCGACTTATTTACCTTCCCATGGCATCAAAACCGAAAACGACTGCGCCTCTGAAGCTGGTGGAGCAATGGACCCTCACACCCGCAGCAACGCTTGGATCTTCCGTTCGTGCAAAAGGCATTTTGCTCGAGGTTAGAGCGCGCATGCCGTTCCCGGCGAGAAAGTCTCTCGATGTCGAGTTCGGCGCACTCGTCTTGCGAATGGCGGAAGGTGAAAACACCGCGTTCAAAGCCTTATCGGCTCTTGTGTCGAAGACGCTCGATGGGATCGAAGCCCTGCCCGTCATCCCGCGCGAGGTCGAGGACATCCTGACGATCTCTCAGGCCGAGCGTCACCGCTGGCTGAAGGACGGACGCTTGAAGAGCGCAGGCACGCGAACTGTCAAGCTTCGTGGGCGGGCGAAGGCCGTCACCTTCCACGTCTTCGATCCCCGCCACATCGAAGACGTGCTTGATCGCGACCTGCCTTCCCTTTGGCGTGAGGATGATGCCCAAGCCGCTGCCGAAAACCGGCGTCGTACGGCGGGAAAGGCAGCGCGAACGCGCGCGGGAAAGAACAACCAGCCCGCTCCGGATGCACAAAGAGGCGACGCACTCGATCTGCCGCTGAGCGGCTGGGATGCGTTCGAACTGGACGGGCTGCTACGCTGAGGCAGCGAATGGGAAAGTGCATTGATCGAGGAAGCAGCCGCTCCACCCATCTTGCCGACCGGCGAAGTTGCAGGCCAGTCATCCGCTCCCCTGCGGATCGGTACGGCCGGATGGTCGGTGCCGAACGCCGTTTCAGACCAGTTCCCATCTGAGGGCACCCACCTGCAACGCTATGCGGCGCGTTTGGGTGCGGCGGAGATCAACTCATCCTTTTATCGTCCTCATCGGCGGGCGACCTACGAGCGCTGGGCTGCCAGCGTGCCGGAGGACTTTCGTTTCTCAGTCAAGCTGCCAAAATCGATCTCGCATGCGGCATCAAACGAGGATCAGGAAGCGCTGATCGCCCGCTTCTCCGAGGAGGTGCGTGGCCTGGGCGAGAGACTCGGCGTGCTGCTCATCCAGTTCCCTCCGAGGCACGCGTTCGACAGCGTGGCTGCGAACACGCTTTTCGACAGGCTATCAACCGCAGTTCAATGCCCAATCGCCTGTGAGCCGCGCCACGCCAGCTGGTTCACGCCAGCCGCGACTGATCTTCTGGTCGACCACAGAATCGCACGCGTCGCCGCTGATCCGGCTCCAGTCGCACAGGCCGATGAACCCGGCGGCTGGTCAGGCTTGCGATATTACCGGCTGCATGGCTCGCCGGTCATCTATCGTTCCTCCTACGATGACCAGATGCTGGCGCGCATGTTCGATACCTTGGTCGAGGCAACGACTGCGGGTGCCGAAACCTGGTGCATCTTTGACAACACCGCCTCGGCTGCCGCCACGAGCAACGCGCTCACCCTTGCCGGTCTTGCCGAACAAGGATGAGCGCGGCTTGAGTGGATGCTGGCTACTCCGCAGGTACCAGCAGAGGCTCCGTTTCCCCAGCATGCTGGCGCAAAGGCTTTGCTCCGGTCAGCAGACGGGCCAGCATGTAGAAGACCGGCGTCATGAAAATGCCGAAGAAGGTCACGCCGATCATGCCGGCAAACACTGCGATACCCATGGCCGAGCGCATCTCGGCACCAGGACCCGTCGAGACAACCAGCGGCACCACGCCCATGATGAAGGCCATCGACGTCATCAGGATCGGGCGCAATCGCAACCGGCTGGCCTCGATCGCCGCTTCCAGTGGCTTCCGGCCCTCGAACTCCAGCTCTCGGGCAAATTCCACGATCAGGATCGCGTTCTTCGCCGACAGTCCCACCAGCACCACCAAGCCAATTTGAGTGAAGATGTTGTTGTCGCCGCCGGTCAGCCACACGCCGGTCAGCGCCGCCAAGACGCCCATCGGAACGATCATGATGATCGCGAGCGGCAGCGTGAGGCTTTCATACTGTGCGGCGAGCACAAGATAGACGAGCAGAAGAGCCAACGGGAAGACGATAATGCTGGAATTGCCTGCGAGGATCTGCTGGTAGGTCAGGTCCGTCCACTCGTAGTCCACGCCGGACGGCAGGGTCTCGTCCAGGATCTTCTCCATCGCCGCCTGCGCCTGGCCGGATGAAAAGCCCGGTGCCGGCGCGCCGTTGATATCGGCCGAAAGGAAGCCGTTGTAGCGCGTGGTGCGCTCTGGCCCGGCGGTCTCATCCACCTTCAGCAGTGCCGACAGCGGGATCATCTGGCCGGAATGCGACCGAACCTTCAGGTTGCCGATGTCATCCGCCTTTGCACGGAACGCGGCATCCGCCTGAACCCGCACGCTATAGGTGCGCCCGAAGGCGTTGAAGTCGTTAACGTAGAGCGAGCCGAGGTAGATCTGCAGCGTTTCGAACACATCCGTCACCGACACGCCGAGCTGCTCGGCCTTGGCGCGATCGAGATCGGCATAAAGCTGCGGCACGTTGATCTGGTAGCTCGAAAAGATGCCGGCGAGTTCCGGTGTCTGGTACGCCTTGCCGATCACCGCCTTTGTGGCTTCATCCAGCGTTTGGTAGCCGAAGCCCGAACGGTCCTCTATCTGCAGCTTGAAGCCACCGGTAGTGCCGAGGCCGTTGACCGGCGGCGGCGAGAAGATCGCGATAAAGGCATCTTGTATGCCGGCAAATTTGCCATTCAGCGCCATGGCGATGCCGTCGCCTGACAGTTCCGGCGTCTTGCGGTTCTCGAACTCGTCTAGCACGGCAAACACTACGCCGGCATTCGAGCCATTGGTGAAACCGTTGATGTTGAGGCCGGGGAAGGCGATGGCATGTTTGACGCCGGGCTGCTGAAGCGCAATGTCGCTCATCTGCTTGACGACGCTCTCGGTTCGGTCGAGCGTCGCGCCATCCGGCAGCTGAGCAAAGCCCACGAGATACTGCTTGTCCTGGCTCGGCACGAAGCCACCCGGCACGGCATTGAACATGCTGTAGGTCAGCCCGACCAGCGCCAGATAAATGATCATGACGAGGCTCTTGCGCGACAACAGCCCGCCCACTGTGCGGCTGTAGCCGTTCGACGCCGCGCCAAAGACGCGGTTGAAACCACGGAAGAACCAGCCGAACACAAAGTCCATCGCGCGCGTCAAACGATCCTTCGGAGCGTGATGTCCCTTCAGGAGCAAGGCCGCGAGCGCCGGCGAAAGCGTCAGCGAATTAACCGCCGAGATCACAGTGGAGATTGCAATCGTCAGCGCGAACTGCCGGTAGAACTGTCCCGATAGGCCGGAGATGAAGGCGAGCGGCACGAACACCGCCACCAGAACCAGCGCGATCGCGATGATCGGGCCTGACACTTCCTTCATCGCGCGATAGGTCGCTTCGCGCGGGGCTAAACCGTTCTCGATATTGCGCTCGACGTTTTCAACCACGACGATCGCGTCATCGACGACGATACCGATGGCAAGCACCAGGCCGAACAAAGTCAACGCGTTGACCGAGAAGCCGAACATATACATCACGGCAAAGGTGCCGATGATTGAGATCGGAACGGCCAGCAGCGGAATGATCGAAGCGCGCCAAGTCTGCAGGAAGACGATGACGACGATCACGACCAGCGCCACGGCTTCGAGCAGGGTATCAACGACCTTCTCAATCGATGCGCGGACGAATTCGGTGGTGTCGTAGACGATCTCGTATTTCACACCTTCTGGCATCGCCTTCTGCAACTCGTCCATCGTGGCACGAACATTGTCCGCGATCTCGATCGAGTTCGAGCCGGGCGCCTGAAGCACGGGGATCGCCACGGCCGGCTTGCCGTCGAGCAGCGAGCGCAGCGTGTAATCGGCAGCGCCAAGCTCGATACGGGCGACATCACGCAGCCGCGTGATCGCGCCATCCTCATTGGTCTTGACGATGATGTTGCCGAACTCTTCCGGCGTTTGCAGACGGCCTTGCGCGTTCACGTTGAGCTGCAAGCCCACATCCGGCAGGCTTGGCGACGCGCCGATGATGCCCGCTGCCGCCTGGACGTTCTGTCCGCGGATGGCATTGGTGATGTCGCTCGCGGCCAGTGAATGTTCCGCCGCCTTCTGGGGATCGATCCAGATGCGCATGGAGTAATCGCCAGCACCGAACACCTGGACTTGGCCGACGCCCTCGATGCGCGCCAGACGGTCCTTCACGTTCAAGGTCGCGTAGTTTCTGAGGTAAGTCAGGTCATAGCGATCGCCGGTGGAAACGAGATTGACCACCATGATGAAGTCCGGCGAGCTTTTCACGGTCGTGATGCCGAGCGAGCGCACTTCCGACGGAAGCCTCGGCTCCGCCTGCGAAACGCGGTTTTGCACCAGCTGCTGCGCCTTGTCCGGATCGGTGCCGAGCTTGAAGGTAACGGTCAGCGTCAGCACGCCATCCGATGTCGCCTGACTTGACATGTAAAGCATGTCCTCGACGCCGTTGATCTGCTCTTCGAGCGGCGTCGCCACCGTTTCGGCAATGACGGTCGGGTTCGCGCCCGGATAGGTCGCGCGCACCACCACAGATGGCGGAACGACTTCAGGATATTCAGAAATCGGAAGCGACCGCATGCCCAAAAGGCCCGCCACCACGATCAAAACCGACAACACGGCGGCAAACACCGGCCGGTCGACAAAAAACCGGGAAATGTTCATTGTGAACCTACCTCTACGGGTCGAACAGATAATGCTGGTCGTCGCCCGCAGTTTGATGACTGCGAGCATCCAGTTCCAGGCTAACTAAACATGCGCAGGCGGCATCGACCGATTATTTGGCCGCTACCTGGCCTTCAACTTCGGGTGCAACAACGGCGCCGGGGCGAATATGCTGGAGCCCGCTGACGACGATCCGGTCACCCTGATTGAGGCCGTTCTCGACGATGCGCATGCCATCAACGGTCGTGCCGAGCTCAACGGGGCGATAGTCGACCGTGTTGGCCTCGTTGACCGCGAGGACGAACTTCTTGTCCTGATCGGTGCCGATCGCGCGCTCGCTGATCATCAAACGATCTTCGGCCTTTGGCTGGCCCATGCGGACCCGCACAAACTGCCCGGCGATCAACCGACCATCAGGATTGCCGAACTCGGCGCGAACACGGATCGTGCCGCTGGTCGCGTTGACCTGATTGTCGACGAACTGCAGCGTGCCTCGTACCGGCCGTGCATTGGCGGCCAGGGTCGTCACCTCGACCGGAATCTGATCGATTTCCGTGACGCCATTATTGACCGGCAGTTCCGCGAGAACGCTGGCAACAAAGGCTTCGCTGACATCGAAGCTGGCGTAAATCGGGTCGATCGACACGATCGTCGTCAGCGCCGTGGATGCCGAACCACCGGCCACCAAATTACCGACGGAAACATCGATTTTGCCGGCTCGCCCGGAAATCGGCGCGCGAATCTCGGTGTAATCTAGGTCAAGCTGGGCCACCTTCAGGCCCGCTTGCGCCGATTGAACAGCTGCGGTTGCATCCCGCTGCGTGCTTTGGCGCTGAGCCAGATCGCTCTGCGAGATGGTCGTCTTGGCAGCCAGTGTACGGCCGCGTTCCAGTTCGGTGTTGGCGAGTTCCAGCTTCGCTTCGGCTGAAGCAACAAGACCCTGCGCCTGAGCCACGGCTGCCTTGTAGGGCTCAGGGTCGATGCTGAACAGCAGATCACCCGCCTTCACCAGACCACCCTCCTGGAAGTGGACGGACTGGATCTCTCCGGCAACGCGCGGCCGTAGCTGAACGCGATCGACCGCTTCAAGCCGCCCGGAAAATTCCTGCCAGGTAATGACACTGCGCGACTCGACTGTCGCGACCTTGACCGGCACAGCGGGAGCCGCTTGGGCAGCGGCCGGCGCCGCATTCGCAGCCTTCGGCATATCGAGATAAAATGATGCGCCTGCAATCAGCGCAGCAACGCTCATTCCGGCACCCCACAGGGCCCAGTTCTTGATCTTCGATGACATCTTATTCTCCTGGGCAACTCCGATTGCCCGCTTGTTCAATTCGCCGACACGACGCGTATGCTGAAAAAGAAAATGGCCCTTAGGTCCCGGCTACGCCCTTCAGAAATGTCCAGCGCGTACGTCTTCTCTGAACCTGGTTTCCATCATAATAACATTTACAAGTATATGCTGATACTCACACTAAAAGGCTTGTAGGTTTGTTGTACTAGGTACTGAAATCTCTCTAGTGGACGCTTTTTATAAACTGCGAAAACTGAGTGCAGAACGAGGGGATCCACTTGCCGGTCCCTTCTTTATAAAGACTCGTCCAGCCGCAATTGGCTTCAAACACATGCTGGAAAACCTCGACATCACTAGCCTTTAGCCGATCCGCGTAGCTCAGCACCTCGTCGTGCAGCGGATCGTCTTCCGACGTGATGACCAATGCCGGCGCCACTTTCGCCAGCCGTGAACATAGGCATGGCGCCGCATAAGGATGCTGGAAGAAGGAACCGATATAGTGGCTCCATCCGTCCGACCAGGCTTCTCGCATACCCAGTCTATCAGCAGTCCGAAAAGACGCCGTCGCCATCTGCGGATCGACCATCGGAGAGAAGAGCATCTGCCCTTTCAACTCGCCCGGCAGCAGATCGCGCGCCTTCAGTGCCACGCCCGCCGCGACATTCCCGCCAGCTTCGTCACCGGCAACGAAAAGGGGCGACTTCACGCTAGCGCCGAACTCCTTGCGCCGACCCGCGATGTCGGTCAGCGCCTGGAACGCGCATTCCATCGCCTTCGGAAAGACATTGCGCGAGATGGTGCCATAGTCCGCCTCTAGAACGATGGCACCTGTTTCAGCCATCGCCTTGGCAATCGGCCGTTCAACCTCGCCGCGGTCTCTGTCGAGAAATGCCCGGCCGCGCAGATAAAGCACGATGGGCGGGATCTTGCTGATCCTTGCTCCATCATAAAGCCGCATGGGCACAGGCGACGCAGTCACCTTGCTCATCTGGTCTTTATTCGATTGCGCCGACATGTTCGTCTCGAAGCCGCTTGGCAAAACTGGTTGCTTGTTGTGAGTTGAATATTATTATCTCGTTCAAAGATCACAAGCCGATCATTTTTGGCTTCACTATTCGAAAATGTTGGATAATCTGGGCTGGCTATGGACCAACTATCAGCAATGCGGGTGTTTGTCCGGGTGGTGGAGACAGGGAACTTCACACGTGCAGCGGCCGCCCTGGACATGCCGAAGACCACCGTCACCAACATGGTTCAGGGCCTTGAAGCGCATCTGCATACGACGCTTCTGAACCGAACGACGCGCCGGGTGATGGTGACCACGGATGGCGCGCTCTA
Organism: Tianweitania sp.; assembly: GCF_032053605.1. NCBI lineage: Bacteria > Pseudomonadati > Pseudomonadota > Alphaproteobacteria > Hyphomicrobiales > Phyllobacteriaceae > Tianweitania > Tianweitania sp. The sequence goes on along the minus strand of NZ_DAMBUH010000002.1, from coordinate 54,972 downwards.
TTACGAGCGTGCGTTGCAGATCCTGTCGGAGATCGATGAACTCGATGGCTCGATGTCGCATTCCCACGCAGGTCCATCAGGACGATTGCGCGTCGAGATGGCGGGCGCCTTTGCCGATCTCATCGTGATCCCAAACCTGTGCGATTTCTACATGAGCTATCCGCAGATACAGCTCGATATCGGGGTCGGCGACCGGCTGGTCGATTACATTGCCGAGAACGTCGACTGCGCGCTACGCGGCGGCACACCGACCGATCAATCGCTGGTGGCGCGCAAGGTTGGAGAACTGAAGATGCGCACCTTCGCCTCCCCGCTCTATCTCGAAAGACATGGAGCGCCGACACATCCTAACGACCTGACCGAAGGCCACCTTGCGGTGGGCTATCTCAACGCCGCCGCCGGTCGGGTTTTATCCATGGAATTCTGCCGCGGTGACGAGGTCATCGAAATCCCGCCGCGCTATGCGATCTCGGTCAACGATGCCCGCTCCTACGTCAACGCCATAATCTCCGGCATCGGTGTGGGCCAAGCCGCCAGCTTCATGGTGAAGGACGCCGTGGCACGAGGAGAACTCGTGGAGATCCTCCCGGATTGGGAATGCGAGGTCTTGCCTCTTTACATCGTGTACCCTCAGACCCGCCACCTCAGCAACAAGGTGCGCGTCTTCGTTGATTGGCTGGCCAAGCGCGTGCAGGCGCTGAAGGAGCCTGACCAAGGCAGGCCGCGCTGGGAGGCAGCAGAATGACGGCGACCATTTGGAGCGACGATGGCGTTCGCAATCTGTTGCGGCGCATGTTTGACGCCGCTGTTGCGAGCGCGGATCCCTTGAAGACGGTTGCGCAGAATCTTCCAGCGAAGCCGGAAGGCCGGTGCGTGGTCATTGGCGCCGGCAAGGCTTCTGCGGCGATGGCGGCGGCGGTTGATGCAGCTTGGCCCGATGTAGACCTGTCGGGCGTCGTCGTCACCCGCTATGGACATGCAGTGCCCGCCGGCCGCATCCGCATCCTGGAAGCGGCTCACCCGGTTCCAGATGCCATGAGCCTGGAAGCAGGACCCGCCTTGGAGAAAGCCGTCCAGGGCTTGACCGACAAGGATCTTGTGATTGCCCTGTTTTCCGGCGGCGGGTCCTCCCTTCTGGTCGCCCCAGCCGGAGCCATGTCGCTCGCCGACAAGCAGGCCGTGAACAAGGCCTTGCTCCACAGTGGAGCGACCATCCGCGAGATGAACGCCGTGCGAAAGCACCTGTCGCGCGTGAAGGGTGGACGTCTCGCCTTGGCTGCGCAGCCGGCGAAGCTCGTCACGCTGGTCATTTCAGATGTACCCGGCGACGATCCCTCGGACATCGCCTCTGGCCCGACCGTCGCCGATGTCTCCACGATCGAGACCGTCCGCGAGATCATAGCACGCCGCCGCATCGATCTCCCCCAAAGCGCACAGCAGTTTCTCATGGAGCACGTGGAAACGCCCAAGCCCAGCGACATCACAGGCGACGTCCGCATCATCGCAGCGCCCGCCCTCGCTCTCGACGCAGCAGCACTTGTTGCGGAAGAAGCAGGATTGCACCCTTTGATCCTGGGTGATGCGCTGGAAGGCGAAGCGCGTGAGATGGGAACTGTGCTCGGCGGCATTGCGCGCTCGGCTAAGCACAGGGGCCAACCAATCAAAGGACCGGCTGTGATTCTGTCCGGTGGCGAAGCAACAGTCACCATCGGCTCGGGCTCAGCCGGTCGTGGCGGCCGCAACACGGAGTTCCTGCTGGGGCTCGCCGTGGCTCTCGACGGCCAAGAGGGTATCTGGAGCATCGCAGGCGACACCGATGGGATCGACGGTACCGAGGATGCCGCCGGCGCGATCATCACACCCGATACGCTGGCGCGCGGAACGCAGGCCGGCCTGGACGCGAAAGCCTATCTTGCCGCCCATGACAGCTACAGCTTCTTCGAACGGCTGGGTGATCTCGTAAAGACCGGCCCTACGCTCACGAACGTCAATGATTTCCGGGCGCTTGTCATCGTGTAAGCTGGAGAATGAGCTCTTTGCCGACCGTTATCCCGAGCGCGTTTAACAACCCAGCTCGAGAACAATATTCTCAAGGAAATGGTGGCGTTGGAACTTCATTCCTCAACAAAACAACTGCATTCAGATAGCTGTTGCCAGACTTAGTGGGTCTTGTTCGTAACCTCTGGGCTCTCTCTTGGCTAAGCCCGGTGGAACAGAGAGCCCCCGTCCCTTGCTAGCCCGCGCAAACCCAGTGCGGGACCAGCCGCTACCACCGTTTAGAAAGGCCGTTCCATGTCCAGGCTTGAACTGCGCACCATCAAAAACGCACCGGAAGAAGCCAAGCCGCTTCTCACCAAGGCTGAGGCGTCCAATGGTTTTCTTCCCAACCTCTTGCGCGTGCTCGCCAATGCGCCGACCGCGCTTGAAGCGTATCTGACGCTTGGCGGCATCAATGGCCGTGCTTCCCTGTCGCTGGCCGAGCGCGAGGTCGTGCAGATCACCGCTGCTGCGATCCATGGCTGCGGCTTCTGCGTCGCCGGCCACACCGCCGTTGCCACCAAGAAGGCCGGGCTTGATGCAGGCACGGTCGAAGCCCTGCGCAGCCGCGGCACCATCGAAAACGCGAAGCTCGATGCCGTTGCCCGCTTCACCGAGGCCGTCATCGCCGGCCGTGGCGCTGTTGCCGATGCCGAGTTGGAAACCTTCAAGTCAGCCGGTTACGATGATCAGGCAGCCCTCGAAGTCGTGCTTGGCGTCAGCCTGGCCACGCTCTGCAACTTTGCGAACAATCTCGGCCAGCCGCCGCTCAACGAACAGCTTCAGCAATTTGCATGGACCAACCCGGCCCAGGCAGCCGAGTAGCATCATGCAGGGCAGCAGCACCACGGCCGAGACCAAGCGCTTCTCAGACTGGATCGAAACGGCAGCCGACGCGATCGATCGCGGCGAAGAACCGGCTTCGAACATCCTGCCGCAGCTCGCCGCGGCGGGCTATCCGGCGATCGGCGTGCCGGCTGCTTTTGGCGGTTCAGGCGGTGATGTCGTCAATGCGGTGAACGCTATTGCGGACGTTGCATCGCATTCCCTGGCCTCAGCCTTCGTGCTGTGGAGCCAGCGCGCTTATATCCAGTTCCTGCTCGATAGCTCGAACCAGGGTCTGCGCGAGCGCCTGCTGCCGAACCTTCTAGCGGGTCGTCTCGCCGGTGCTACAGGCCTGTCCAATGCCATGAAATTCCTCGGCGGCCTCGAACCCCTGCAGATCTCGGCCACTGGCTCGGATACACTCACGCTCAACGGCAAGATGCCTTGGGTGACGAACTTGCGCCCAGAGGGCTTCCATGTCGCTGGCGCGGTGGATCATGAAGATGGCCGCGTCCTTGTTGTTTCTTTCGCCCATGACGATCCCGGCCTGACCAGGACCGAGGATCTTGCCTTGATGGGCATGCGATCGGCCAACACCGCGGCGCTGGCCATCAACAATGTGCGGATCAGCAATGACCGCATCATCAGCACCAACGCAAGGGAATGGCTGCCGAAGTCGCGCCCGGCCTTTGCCGGCCTGCAATGCGGCATGTCGATTGGCTTGGCGAAGCGCGCGCTGACCGAGGCAAAGGCGTGCGCAGGTGCCGGCCGGGGCGTTCTCGGTGAACCGCTGGCGCAACTATCGCGGCAGCTTGATGATGCCCACGCGCGCCTTGCTGCCGGTTTGCGTTCCCAGGCCTTCGTGACAGACGCCTCCCCACTGTTCGAGCTTCGCATCAAGCTTGCCGACATCGTCGCGCAAGCCGTTCAGCTCGAGCTGCAAGCGTCCGGCGGACGCGCTTATCTGGAAGAACCCGGCCGCGCTTTTGCCCGGCGCTGGCGCGAAGCCGCCTTCATCCCCATCATCACGCCAAGCATCGTCCAGCTTCGTACAGCTCTCCAACAACGCTGGAACGCCGCCTGATGACATCAGGCCCCGGACCCGTTCTGGAAGCACACGGCATTTCCCTCCAGTATGCGGGGCAGAGCGCCCCCGTCTTGAAGGACTTCGACTTTTCGCTCGGCAAGAGCGAGGTGGTCACGCTTCTCGGGCCAAGCGGCGTCGGCAAGTCCAGCCTCCTGCGCGTGTTGGCCGGGTTGCAGGCACCTGCCTCCGGCACCATCCGCATCGATGGCGAAGCCTTGTCCGACGTTCATCCACGCCTTGCAATGAACTTCCAGAACCCCGGCCTGCTCCCATGGCTCGATTTGGAAAAGAACGTCGCTTTCGGCCTCGACTTTGCTCGCCAGCAGAAGCTGTCGCGCGAGGAACGCCAGAACCGCATCGACGCGGCCATCGCGGAAGTCGGTCTCGATCATGCCCGCCGACGCCGACCATCCGAGCTATCGGGCGGCATGGCGCAGCGCGCAGCACTTGCCAGGTGTCTGGCTCGCAAGCCGGAAGTGCTGTTGCTCGACGAACCCTTCGGCGCCCTCGACGAAATCACCCGCGCCGAGATGCAGGATCTGCTGCTCAAGGTCGTGCGTGACCTTCGAACGTCAGCCGTCCTCGTAACCCACGACATCGACGAAGCGCTGCTTGTGTCCGACCGCATCATCCTGCTCGGCGGCTCGCCCGGTCGAGAGATCGGGCAATGGACGATCGATCTTCCGAAACCGCGCCATGATGCCGTGTCCGAACTCGGCCGACTGCGTATCGATATTCTTTCCACGCTCCGCAATGCGCGGCTCCACCACTGACAGGAGGGTTCATGCTGACCGACGATTTCTTTTCCCGACGCGACCTCCTTAAGCTGTCTGCTTTGCTGACGGCCTCAGGCGCCTTACCCTTCCTGCGTGCCGGTGAAGCGCGCGCCCAAGAGCCGGATGCGCCCGTTCGAATCGGCTATCTGCCGATCACGGATGCCACGCCCCTGCTCGTCGCGCATGGCAAAGGCTTCTTCGACGCCGAAGGCCTCAAGGCCGAGAAGCCCGTGATGTTCCGCTCCTGGTCGCAGATCGTGGAGGCCTTCCTCGCGGGCCAAGTCAACGTCGTGCATCTCCTGTCGCCGATCACGGTCTGGGCGCGCTATGGCAGCAAAGCGCCGGCCAAGGTCGTGGCCTGGAACCACACTGCCGGCTCCGGTCTCAGCGTCGCACCGGACATTAACGCGGTAAAGGATCTCGGCGGCAAGACGGTCGCCATCCCTTTCTGGTATTCGATCCACAATGTGGTTCTGCAAACTCTTCTGCGCGAAAACGGCCTGACGCCGGTCTCCAAGAAGACGGGCACGCCAGCCGCCGACGAGGTCAACCTCGTCATCCTGCCGCCCGCCGACATGGTGCCGGCGCTGGCAGCCGGCACGATCGCCGGCTACATCGTGGCCGAACCGTTCAACGCGGCGGGCGAAGCGCTCAATGTCGGCAAGATTCTGCGCTTCACCGGCGATGTCTGGAAAGACCATGCCTGCTGCGTGGTCTTCATGAAGGAAGCCGACCTGAACGACCGTCCCGAATGGTCGCAGAAGGTGGTCAACGCGATGGTCAAGGCGCAGCTCTGGACACGCGAAAACCGCGCCGAGACCGCCCAGCTGCTGTCGAAAGACGATCCGAACCGCTATACCCCGCATGCAGCGCCGGTTCTCAAGCGTGTCCTGGCGCCGGAAGAGGCCGCCATCCAGACTTACGTCGACAGCGGCGCGATCCGTCACCCGGACTGGCGCGAAAAGCGCATCGACTTCCAGCCCTACCCCTTCCCGAGCTACACGGAAGAGCTGGTGCGCCGTTTGAAGGACACGATGATCGAAGGTGACCGTGCCTTCCTCGATGCGCTCGATCCGGCATTCGCCGCCAAGGATCTCGTCGATGATCGCTTCGTCAAACAAGCACTCGAAGCCTCAGGCGGGCTTCAGGCTTTTGGTCTCGCTGGCGATTACACCCGCGAAGAGATTATCGCAGCGTGAGCGTTCAGTCCGAGCCCCTGTCTGCCAACGACCTTGCGCCACCCTCAGCGCCGGCGCTGAACGCGCGCGCAAATCTCTTGCGCGACCGCTCGCTCCGTCTGGTTCTTGGCTTGCTGGGCTTGGTAGTCTTGTTGGCAGCGTGGTGGCTTGGCACCGATGTGCTTGCCCGACCCGACAGCTTCGCCGCGCGCTTCTCGCCGACCGCTACCCTGCCCGCGCTTGGCGAGTTGCTGAAAGGCTCCGATCTGCCGCTGCATGTCATGGTCAGCTTACGCCGCGTGCTGGTTGGCTTGGCGATCGCGCTTGCGCTCGGTGTGCCTATCGGCATCCTCGTTGGCACGTCACGCTTTGCTGAAGCCGCAACCACGCCGGCCTTCCAGTTCTTGCGCATGATCTCGCCGCTGTCATGGATGCCCGTCGCCGTCATGGTGTTTGGCGTAGGCGACGCCCCCATCTACTTCCTGATCGCCTTCGCAACCATCTGGCCGATCATGCTGAGCACGGCCGCCGGTGTCCGCGCCCTTGATCCGCAATGGCTGCTTCTGTCGCGCAGCCTCGCCGCCACCCGCTGGGAAACGCTATCGCGCATCGTCATCCCCGGCATTCTCGGCCATGTGCTCACCGGTGCGCGGCTTGCTATCGGGATCGCCTGGATCATTCTTGTGCCCTGCGAAATGCTCGGCGTGTCGGCTGGTCTCGGCTACTTCATCCTCGATACCCGCGACCGCCTCGCCTATCCCGAGCTGATGGCAACCATCCTGATCATCGGCTTAATCGGCTTTGCGCTCGACTCCCTTGCTCGCGCCCTTGTCCGCCGTTTCGCACCGGGACAAGCCTGACGATCAACGCGCCTTCTTGAGCGCAAAGGCAGACAGGTCATAGCGGGCAGGACGCTCTTGAACCATGTCGGCAACGACCTGCCCCATGCCCGGCCCAATGCCAAAGCCATGTCCGCTCATGCCGGTCGCGATGGTCAGGCCGCCGATCGGCGCCTTATCCACCAAGGGCAGCGCGTCCGGCATCGTATCGATCATGCCGGCCCAAGTCGACTTGATCTTCGGCTTGCCGATCGATGGGAGAGCTTCCGCGAAATAGCCGCGGATTTTTTCGAGTTCAGTCTGGTTGGGTTGTGGGTCGAGAACCCGGCACTGTTCGAAGGGGCTCTGTTGATCCGGCCTCCATGTCCGCGGTGTGCTCCAGGCATCCGGATAGGTCTTCGGCGCAAACAGCTTGAAATGCGTTCGCCCAAAATCCTCGCGCAGTTGCGGCAGATAAGCGAACAAATTGCGGAACGCGTCGGGTCCGATGAAGAAGTCATGCGTCGACCACGGCGTCAGCGTATAGCCTCCGTCCGCGCGGCGACGGATCGCGAACCGATCATCACACGCCGCAGCCGGGAAGAAGGCGGGCAATACGTCTGTGCTGATCACCGAGGAGACCACACCGAGCTGCTGTATCCGCACGCCATGAGCGGCAAGGAACAGTGAGCTCCAGGCGCCTGCAGCAACCACAACCCGCTCGCACCGAACCAGGCCTGCCTCGGTTATCACGCCGGCGACGTGCCCAGCCGCATTGTCGAGCGACCGCACCGCGCAACCCTCGCGAATGATGACCCCGTCTTCAACGGCGGCCTGCGCCAAAGCCGGCACGGCAACAAAGGGCTCCGCCATGGCGTCCGAGGGGGTGATGATGGCGCCCATCCAGCCAGCGCTGTTCGGCAACATGGCTTCGGTCTCGCGGCGCGTCAGCAGGCGCGTGTCGGCACCGTAGCTTCGCGCACCAGCGAGCCACGTCTCATATTCAGCCAGCTTCTTTTCGTTGCGTGCCAGATAGGTGATGCCGCGCTGCTGGAAGCCGATACGCTCAAGCAGCTTAGGGTCCATGTCCTTCCACAGCCGGATCGTATCCATCATGATCGGGAGCTCGGAGTAGTCACGGCCTTGTTGGCGAATCCAGCCCCAGTTGCGACTGGACTGTTCGCCCGCCACCCTTCCCTTCTCGCAGACGAGAACCGACAGACCGCGCTTCTTCAGCGCCCATGCCGTCATGACGCCAATGATGCCGCCACCGATGACAGTTACATCAACCGCCTCTGGCAGCGGTCCGTTGAAAGCCGCCTTGTTGCTCATGGAGATTGGAAAGCTGGACATGGCGGGTCAAAATCTCGATGCACGATAAGGATGGAGGTCGATGGCGGGCGGTTGATCGGCAACGAGATCGGCAACAAGCCGCCCCGTTGCCGCCGACAGGGTTACGCCGAGGTGCCCATGACCGAAGGCGTAGATGACGCGAGGGTTGCTATCCGAGCGACCGAGCACCGGCAGTGAGTCCGGCGTCGAAGGCCGATGCCCCATCCACCGGTTTCCCGCCTGCCAATCCGCCAAGGCCGGCAGAACCTCGAGCGCCTGCGGCAAGAGCGCTTCGATGCGCCGGTAATCGGGAGCAGCCGTCAGCCCCGCCAGCTCATCACCGCTGACGAGGCGCAATCCGTCCTGCATCGGCGAAAGAACGAATTCCCGGCTCGGGAACACGACAGGCCCGTTCAGCAGCGTCTCAGATCCACGGCCGAAGCTGATATGATAGCCGCGCTCCGTATCCAGGCAGACACGATCGCCGATTTGCTTGGTGAAACCTGCGGACCAAGCACCTGCGGCAACAATCACCCGATTGAACGGCCTTGTCGTTCCGGCCGCCACCAATGCTAAGCCATCGTCCCGCTGATGCAGACGATCGACCTGAACAGGCTCGACCTGCGCACCTCTGGAGCGAGCGGCCTTCAAGTAAGCCTGCGCTAGCGATCGCGGCGAGCGCACATTGCCGGCGTTCGGCTGATAAAGCCCACGGAAACATGCAGCCGGATTGAGCGTCGGTTGGAGTTCCAGGACTTGCACCTTGTGCAGCACCTCATGAACGACACCTGCGCGCTGCATCAACCGCCGTTCAAGCGCTGATCCCTCGAACTCTTTTTCGGACGCGTAGACCTTTAGCCAGCCTTCTTGGCTCAAGAGGTCGGATACGCCCGCATCACTCGCCAGGTCACGATGCGCTTCAAATGCTTCCGCCACCAGTGGCGACAGTGCTGCGGAGATTCGGTCGACCTCCGGCAGAGTGCCGTGGCGAACGAAACGCCGGAGCCACGGAAGCGCCTTCAGCACATGATGTCGCCGTAGCACGGCAGAAGATGTCCGTGAGAACAGGTAGCTCGGCAGCGAGCGGAGCACTGCCGGCGTTGCCGTCGGCGTCACCGAGCCCGTGACGATCGCGCCGGCATTGCCGTAGGATGTTCCAGCGCCAGGCTCCTTCGGATCGAACACCGTAACCGCGTGGCCATCTCGGGAGAGCGTCAGAGCCGTCGCGCAGCCGACGATACCAGCCCCGATGATCGCGACCGAAAGCTTACGACCTTCTGGCGAGCGCTCCTGCCTCTGTGCCATCCCCTCACCTGTGCGATCGTGCAACGGCACTAGTGGTGCAGGACCTTGCTCAGGAAGTCGCGCGTGCGGTCATGGGTGGGATTGCCGAAGAAGCTCGCCGGCTCGCCGCTTTCCACGATCGCTCCCTGATCCATGAAGACGACGCGATGCGCGACCTTGCGCGCAAACCCCATCTCATGTGTCACGACCATCATCGTCATGCCTTCCTTGGCGAGGCTGACCATGACATCCAGCACTTCGTTGATCATTTCCGGATCAAGCGCCGATGTCGGCTCGTCGAACAACATGATCTTGGGCTGCATGCAAAGCGATCGCGCGATCGCCACCCGCTGCTGTTGTCCGCCGGAAAGCTGGCTCGGATAGTTGTTCATGCGGTCGGCAAGTCCGACTTTCGCCAACAGTGCCTTGCCTCGCTCGACCGCTTCCGCCTTGGAAAGCCCGCGCACATGGATGGGCGCCAGCGTCACGTTTTCCAGCGCCGTCTTGTGCGGATAAAGGTTGAACTGCTGGAACACGAAGCCGACTTCCATGCGCAACTCGCGCAAGGCGGCGTTCTTTGCACCGAGATCGGTGTCGTCGACAACCAGCTTGCCGCCCTGGAACGGCTCAAGCCCATTCACGCATCGGATCAGCGTGCTCTTGCCGGATCCCGAGGGGCCGCACACCACCACGACCTCGCCTTTGGCGACGTCGAGATTGATGTCCTTCAGTACATGAAGGGCGCTGCCGAACCATTTGTTCAGGCCTTGGAATCGGATCATCGGCACGTCCAATCGAGTAAGCGGGTCTCTGCAGGCATCGGCTTCGACGGCTACAGGACGGATGTTTGCTGGCGGCGCTCCATGCGGCGCGCCACGAAGATCATGGGATAGCAGATGATGAAGTAGCCGATGCCGACGACCCCGAAGACCAGCAGGCCATTCGGTATGTTCTGGACGATCATCCAGCCGGACCGGGTCAGGTCCATGATGCCGATGGCGGAGATCACCGACGAGTCCTTCACCAGCAGAATGAATTGCCCAACCAGCGAGGGCCGGACGATGCGCAACGCCTGCGGCAAGATCACCAGCCGCAGCTGCTGCGAGTACCGGAACCCGGAAGACAGCGCAGCTTCACTCTGCCCCTTCGGGACAGCCTTGATGCCAGACGCAATGATCTCCCCGATGAAGCAGGCTGAGAGGTTCGACAAGGCGATGACGCCGGCCGAAAAGGCGGAAAGCTCAATCCCGACCGTCGGCAGGATGAAGAAGCAGATAAAGACCTGCACAAGAAACGGCGTGCCGCGAAACAGGTCGATGTAAAGACCGGTCAGCGCCGACAGCCAGCGGATGCGCCCTGCCCTGATGATCCCGAACAACAGCCCGATCACGCATCCGACCAGAAGCGACAGAAGCGACAACGAGATCGTCATGCCCAGTCCCTTTAACAGGATGGGCCAGTAGTTCAGAAGGCGTTCGACATGGAACCAGAACATGCGCTCCTCCTAGGATCGGCCGGGTACGCGGTCGAACCGCGACCAGAAACCCGCAAGCGCCTTGAGCAGGTAATAGATGATTAGGAAGCCTGCGGCAGTCGCAGCTAACCCCTCAACCGGCATGAAGCGATCGAGCGCGATCTGCTGCCCGACGCGTGCCAGTTCCACCACGGATATCAGCGACAGAAGCGAAGAGTCCTTCACCAGCACAATCGCCTGGCCGATCAAAGGCGAGACCGTCGGTCGGATCGCCTGCGGCAGGATGATGAAGCGCATGCGCTGGAAATAAGTGAAGCCGGAACTCATAGACGCTTCGAACTGGCCGCGCGGGATCGCCAGAATGCCGGATCGGATGATCTCGGCGACATAAGCACCGGAATTCAGCGCCAGCGCGATGATGCCGATGACGATCTCGGGCAGCAGGATGCCCAAGCGCGGCAATCCGAAATACAGGAAATATAGCTGGGCCAGCAGCGGTGTCGCGCGAATGCAATCGACATAGGCGATCGCCGGCGCGCGCAGCCAGCGCAGCGGCTGGATCGTCAGCGCGCAGGCAAGGATCCCCAGGATCATCGCTCCCGCGAAACCCAGACCGGACAACATCAGCGTGTTCAGGAAGCCCTGCCAAAGCGCAGGGAAATAATCCGCTATGACGCGAATGTTCAGATTGCCCAGCATGGATCACCTGGATGGGTTTGCTAGCGAATGGTGCGGGCACGAATGCCCGCACCGTGGATCCACTTTAGTGATCGTTCTGCCACTTGTTGGAGTTGACCCAGTAGTCCAGGTTTTCCTTCAAGCGGCCATCCTGCTGGACGGTGTCGAGGAAGAGGTTGGTCCAGGTCAGCAGGTCCTGCGAGTCATAACGCACGGCATAGGCCAGCGGCTCGGCAGTCAGCATATCTGGGAACACGGTGAAGGTGTTTTCCGGATAGTTCAGCACCTGCGCTGCAACAGCCGTGTTGTCGTTGACGCCGCACTGCGCCTGCCCCGACGCCACTGCATCGAGAACAACCGTGCCGCCGCCCTTGAACGACTTCATCTCGCCCTCGGGAAAGAACTTCGGCACGCTCTTTTCAGCGGTTGAGCCGAGAATGACCGCGATTGTGGTACCCGGTTTCTTGCAGTCTTCGACGCTCTTGAAGTCACTGCCACTCGTTGTGAAAGCGACCGCGCCAACGTGAATCCACGGCTTGGTGAAGGCGACCTTGGTCGCGCGCGTCAGCGTGGCCGTCATGTCGGCAGCCAGAATGTCGGCCTTGCCGGACATCAGGGCCGGGATCAGACCATCCCAGTCGAAGTCAAGATACGTCACCTTGACGCCCATTTCCTTGGCCATCAATTCGGTGAGCTGGATGGCGCTTCCAGTGCGCGCGCCGGCCTTATCCATGAAGGAGTAAGGAGGACCTTGCGTCTGAACTGCGACGCGCAGTTCGCCGCGCGCTAGGATGTCGTCTAGCGTTCCGGCTTCCGCCGAATGGGTCGTTGCCGCCGTTCCCGCCAATGCAAAGAGCGAAGCAGAAAGAAGGAGTTTGGTGAGTTTGGCTGTCATTTCGTGTCCTGTTCCCCATTAAGACTTCTTAGTATCCAGCACCCGGCATGTCCGGCTGATCAGACTTTCATGGCGGTCTCTTCGGCAGACTGCTCGGCTGAATTGATTTCCCAAACGCCTTTCGGCAGGTTGAGCCACTTATTGTGGGACTTCATCACGACGAAGGTCTCGCTGCCGCGGATAACACCCGGCTCCACAAGCGCAGGCAGCAGCTCGCTGGTCACTCGGTAGAGTGCATCCATGTCGCCCTCGAACATGACTTCGCAAATCAGGTCATAGCGTCCGGTCACGATGCTGACCGAAGTGACGAACGGCAGTTCGGACATCTTGCGGGCCACCTCGTCCAGACGGCCGTTCGCATAGGCATGAATTCCAAGGATGGCGACGGTGAGTTCCGGACGCTCTGCAATGTTCAGCAAGCCGGCGATCTTCAGCAGGTTCTGATCGATCAGCGACTTCAATCGTGCCCGAACTGTCGGCGGGCTGAGTTCAAGCCGTGCGGCAACCTGGTTGGCGCCTTCCCGAGCGTCGTTCGAAAGAAGCTTCACGAGCTTTCGATCGATCTTGTCGAGCGCTGCACGCATAAACCCGGATGTCCCCCCACACCTTCCTGGTTCGCATTTTTTTCCGAAACAAAGATCTTGTCAATGTAGATTATCCAAGCGGCAAAAATAATCGACTTTTTCTTTCCGATTGCTCACGTGCTTCCTACCCTGCGCGACCGGCTGAAAAGGCAGAAGGGTAAAATCGCCGGTTGATGTGGAACTTAAACTTAATCTCATTGCGAGAGTGTCGGCTGCGGCAGGAGGCCGGATGCAGACCGTCATCACATGTATTCAGCAGGCGCACGACGGC
>NZ_DAMBUH010000002.1:15034-41723 GCF_032053605.1 Tianweitania sp. | reverse complement strand
TCGCTGATTGTCGCCGCCCTGGTGTGCACGATCGGTGTTTACGGCTCCTTCTCCGTGGCCAATCACGCCGGGCGCTCGCAGGGCCGCCGGCGAGCAATCCTCGCCATCACCGCAATCATCACCGCCGGTTGTACCGCCTGGGCAACGCATATGATCGCGCTGCTCGCCTTCCAGCCCGGAATGCAGGCCGGGTTCGAGCTGATTGTCACCGGCATTTCGCTGATAGCGGCCATCATCGGCATCGGCGCCGGCATGCTCGTCTCGATCGGGCAGCACAAGCGACTGCGCCGTCTCGCGGGTGGGTTCGTTCTTGGTCTCGGCATTGTCGCGCTGCATTACCTTGGGCAACACGCTTATGTCGTCCGGGGCCAAGTCACTTACGACGCTGGCCTGGTAACAGCCTCGATCGTCGGCAGCCTGCCGATTTTCGCTTTATCGCTGACGGTGTCGGGAGAGCGGAACAAGCGGGTCAGGCTTTTGGGCGCACCGCTGCTCCTTCTGGCAATTGCCGTGCTGCACTTGACCGGCATGGCCGCACTCAGCTTCACCATCGATCCCACGGTGGAGTTTCCTCCGCTGACTGCTCACCCGGATGTGCTGGCCCCGATCGTTGCCGCCGTAAGCATTGGCGTTTTCGGCGTTGCAATTGCCGGCCTGCGCATGACCCTGCATGCGCAAGCGACGCTACGGCGCGAACGTCAGCGTCTTGGTGAACTGGCGAACCTTGCCTTGGAAGGCCTCGCGATCTGCGAGGGCGAAACGATCGTGTCTGTTAATGACACGCTTCAACGCTTGAGCGGCTATCAGCAGCAAGATCTTGCCGGTTCGACCCTCAGCACGCTTGTACCCGCGCTCGATCTTTCTGCTGCGCTCGATGGCGAGGAAACGGATGCCACCCTCGTCGCCGCAACAGGCGATATTGTACCAGTGCGCGTCATCCGCAGGCAGGTCGGCCTCGGTGCGCGGCAGCAAACGGTTTTGGCATTCCGCGACCAGCGCGAACGGCTGCGCAGCGAGAGCCAGATCCGCACACTGGCCTTCACTGATCATCTGACCGGCCTGGCGAACCGCACCCGCTTCCTTGATCTCCTTGCCGTCTCGATCAAGGAAGAGGCTTCCGGGAACAGCAAGGACTTCGCAGTTCTGCTTCTGGACCTCGATGGCTTCAAGAGCGTCAACGATGCCTTCGGGCATCATGGCGGCGACGTCGTGTTGAAGATTGTCGCCGATCGTTTGAAGAAGAATGTCGATTCCGGAATGGTCGTTGCTCGGTTGGGCGGCGATGAATTTGCCATTCTCATACGCGATGACATCGATGCCGTGCGTGCCGAAATGCTCGGCGTGAAGCTTATCAAGGCTGTGGAAGAACCGATCCCCGTCGGCGATCAGGTTGTTTATGTCTCAGCAAGCGTCGGCGCAAAACGCTCCCAGCATCGGGGGTCGAGCTCGATGCAGATCCTCGATAATGCCGACCTCGCCCTTTATGACGCCAAGGCCAAAGGCAAGGGTCGCGTTCGTTTGTTTACCGGCGAGTTGCGGGCGGCGGCCGACGAGCGGGGTCGGTTGTCAAGCGCGATGCGAACAGCCTGGGAGGAAGGTCACTTCGAGCTCTATTACCAACCCCAGGTGCGACTATCAGACAATGCGCTCGTGGGCGCCGAAGCGCTCATCCGCTATAATGATCCAGAGGCGGGCGTGGTGTCTCCAGCGGCTTTTCTGCCTGTCTTGGAAACAAGCTCGCTGGCTGTTCCGGTCGGCGACTGGATCCTGCAGACTGC
Source organism: Tianweitania sp. (assembly GCF_032053605.1). Lineage (NCBI taxonomy): Bacteria > Pseudomonadati > Pseudomonadota > Alphaproteobacteria > Hyphomicrobiales > Phyllobacteriaceae > Tianweitania > Tianweitania sp. Next base: position 39,945 of record NZ_DAMBUH010000002.1, on the reverse strand, counting down.
TTGCCGTCAGGCTGCAAGCTGGCGCAAAGCAGGCAAAAGCAATTTTCGCATCGGCGTAAACCTGTTTCCAGCTCAACTTCGCTCACCCGACTTCGTGTCACGCGTAGAGCATGTCCTGGCTGAAAGCGGCTTGCCGGCATCTGCGCTTGAACTTGAAGTCACCGAGAACATCGTTTTGCAGAACGAGGTCATGACGCTCGATCATCTTGCTCGGCTACGCAAACTCGGTCTTTTCGTCGCTTTCGATGATTTCGGCACCGGCTTTGCGTCACTGACCATGCTGAAGCGCATGCAGATCGACCGCTTGAAGGTCGATCAGTCCTTCGTCCGCAATGTGGAGCACGATCCTAAGGACCAAGCCATCGTCGACGCCATCGCGCGCATGGCGGAAGGCTGCGGTCTCACTGTTATTGCGGAAGGGATCGAAACAAACGCGCAGGCTCGCTTCATGCAGAACTATGCCGCGGAAGGACAAGGCTACCTGTTCGGAGCGCCGATGCCGGCCGGCGAATTCGAGCAGCGCTTCATCAAGACAAAGCGGTCGATGATTGCCGCAGCATGAGCAGGCAGATAGGCTGAACTGCGTCTGACATAGATCGCAGGACTCGGAACCTCGCCGCCGATCAGCAACGAGGTTCCCGTGTTACGTCAACGCCTCACACGCCCCTGCGATGCGCGACAAGGCTTCGGTGAGTTCCGCTTCCGACGTCGCGTAGGAGATGCGGAAGAACGGCGAAAGTCCAAAGGCAGAGCCCGGCACCACCGCAACATGCGCATCCGTCAGCAGGTAGTTGCAAAAGTCGGAGTCTGTTGCGATCGTTCGTCCATCCGCCGTCTTTCGGCCTAACAACCCGGCACAGCTGGAGAATGTATAGAACGCGCCCTCCGGCACCCGGCAGGTAATGCCCTCGATTACGTTCAGCCCGGCCACAACCAGATCGCGCCGGCGCTGGAAGCTCGCTTTGCGCTCCTGGAGGAATGACTGGTCGCCGTTCAGAGCGGCTACCGATGCCGCCTGGCTGACCGATGACGGACACGACGTTGCCTGGCTCTGCACCACGGCCATCGCCTTGATCAGCGCCTTCGGTCCACCGGCATAGCCGATGCGCCAGCCGGTCATGGCATAGGCCTTGGACACGCCGTTGACGGTCAGCGTGCGGTTCTTCAAGCGCGGTTCTATCGCCGCCGGCGTGACGAAGCGGAAGTCGTCATAGGTGATGTGCTCATACATGTCGTCCACGAGCAGCATGACCTGCGGATGCCGCAGCAGAACGTCGAGTAGCGGCCGGTAATCCGCTTCGCTGTAAGCCGCACCCGACGGGTTGGACGGCGAGTTGAGCAGCACCCACTTGGTTTTCGGCGTGATCGCCTGTTCCAGCTGCTCCGCCTTCAGTCGGAACCCGGCTTCAGCCGTACAGGTGACGAGCACCGGCACGCCTTCGGCGATCTGCACAATATCGGAATAGGATGTCCAATACGGCGTCGGGATCACCACCTCATCGCCCGCATTGAGCGACGCCATCATGGCGTTGAACAGGATCTGCTTGGCGCCTGTCGCAACCGTGATCTCGTCCAGCGCGTAATCGACATTGTTCTCGCGCGCGAACTTGGCCTGAATTGCCTGCTTGAGGGCAGGCGTGCCGTCGAGCGCTGTGTATTTCGTGTCGCCGGCCATGATGGCGTCGACCGCGCCTTGCTTGACGAAGTCCGGCGTGTCGAAGTCCGGCTCGCCGGCGCCCAGAATGATGATCGGCTCGCCTTCGCGCTTCAGCGCCTGAGCCCGCGCACCGATGCGCACGATCTCTGACACGTCGATCCGGGCGATGCGCGAGGCCGGCGCGAAGCCGGCCTCTTCAACGGGAGTGGGAGCGTTCATCGGAGCCGCCGCTTACTCGATGTCGAACGAAACGCCCTGCGCCAGCGGCAGAGCCTTCGAATAGTTCACGGTGTTGGTGGCGCGGCGCATATAGGCCTTCCAGGCATCCGAACCGCTTTCACGACCGCCGCCGGTTTCCTTCTCACCGCCGAACGCACCGCCGATTTCTGCACCGGAAGTGCCGATATTTACGTTCGCAATGCCGCAATCCGACCCGTCAACGGCCAAAAAGCGCTCGGATTCCTGCATGTTCAGGGTGAAAATCGACGAGGAAAGGCCGGCGCCGACATCATTATGCATGCGCAAGGCTTCGTCGAAATCGGTGTACTTCACGACGTAAAGGATCGGCGCGAAGGTTTCTTCCAGCATCGGGCCGGCATGATCCGGCATCTCGATCAGCGCCGGCTTGACGTAGTAGGCTTCGGCCGCACCCGTATCGACCCGGTCACCGCCGGTCACCTGACCCTCGATCGCCTTGGCTGCCTCAATCGCCTTCTGCATGCCCTCGAACGCTGCCTTGTCGATCAACGGGCCGACAAGTGCGTTGGTCTCCAGCGGGCTGCCGACCGAAACGCTCTCATAGGCCTTCTTCAAGCGCGGCAGGAGCTTGTCATAGACATCCGCGTGAACGAACAGGCGGCGCAGCGTAGTGCAGCGCTGGCCGGCCGTGCCCATCGCACCAAAAGCGATCGCGCGAAGCGCCATGTCGAGATCGGCCGATGGGCATACGATGCCGGCATTGTTGCCGCCGAGTTCGAGGATCGAACGGGCGAAGCGCTTGGCCAAACGCGGACCGACTTCGCGGCCCATGCGGGTCGAACCGGTCGCCGAAACCAGCGCGACCTTCGGGTGGTCCACCAGCACTTCGCCGATTGCGCGGTCGCCAACCAGAACCCGCGAAATATCAGCTGGTGCGTCACCGAAACGCTTGATCGCGCGGTCGAAGATTGCCTGACAGGCCAGTGCCGTCAGCGGCGTCTTTTCCGACGGCTTCCAGACAACGGTATTGCCGGCAACGATCGCCAGCGCCGTATTCCACGACCAAACTGCGACCGGAAAGTTGAAGGCGGAGATGACGCCAACGACGCCGAGGGGATGCCAGGTTTCCATCATGCGATGGCCCGGACGCTCGGTCGCGATGGTCAAACCGTAGAGCTGGCGCGACAGACCGACGGCAAAGTCGCAGATGTCGATCATTTCCTGGACCTCGCCGAGGCCTTCGGACGGGATCTTACCAGCCTCGATCGAAACCAAGCGGCCGAGATCGGCCTTGGAAGCGCGCAGCTCTTCGCCCAGCAGGCGGATGAGTTCGCCGCGCTTGGGCGCCGGCACAAGACGCCAGTCGCGGAACGCGGTTGCGGCGCGTTCGATGATTGCGCTGGCGTCGTCTGCGCTGTGCACCGGCAAATCGGCGATCTTCTCGCCGGTCACGGGCGTGAAAGACGACATCGTGCCACCCGAAACGGCCTTGTCGGCAACGCCCAGCTTGGCAAGCAGCGCCTTGGTTTCAGTTGAAACGCTTTTTCCCGTCGATTGCGTGTCCATGAAATGCTCCCTGATATCGTTGATGGGTCAGGCCGATCCGAAGCGGACCGCGCCAAGTTGGGCAGGCGAAGTGATGGCTTTCAAGCCATCGGCGAGCGTGCGACGCGTTGCTTCGGTGTAAAGGTCGTAGAACATCTGGTTCTTGCGGCCGATGCCGTGCTCGGCCGAGAAGCTGCCGTCGAACTGTTCGACTGCAACGGCATAGACCCATTCGCGTAGCGCGGTTTCCACCTCGGCGTCGTGGTGAGCACCCCTATCGAACACTAGATTGAAGTGCACGCCGCCATCGCCGATATGGCCGAAGTCGCAGATCAGGACGCCCGGAAACTTGGCAGGCAGCGCGTCCTTCATCCAGTCGCAAAAGGCAATCACATCCTGGCGGCGGAAGCTGAGATCGAACCCAACCAGCCGGCCGCGATGCTTCACCCCTTCCGACAAAGCATGGCGCAGCGCCCACATTTCCTGTGCGGGACCGACGAAGGCATCCGACAGCGGCGCATCGTCCATCTCCCAGATTTCAGCCAACACGCTTTCCAGCACCGCATCCAGCGGCTGTTCGCCCTCACGCGGATCCCAGTCGCGGCTGACTTCGGTCAGGATGACATAATCGGGCACGACGCCGTTCTGGAACGGATTACGCAAAGACGGCACATGCGCCAGCGTCGCTTCCACGGCATTGCGAGACATGCCTTCGAAGGCTGAAAGATAGGAACCCAACCGCCGTTCCATCGCCGCCAGCAGCGGCATCACGGCCTTGCCATCGCGCGGCACCAGCAGCGCGGTTGCCACCTGGCGCGGCAGCGCTTCCAGGTTGATCTCGCATTCCGTGATGATGCCGAATGCACCTGATGTGCCGATGAAAACCTGCTTCCAATCGACGCCGGTGTTGTTCTTGCGAAGCCCCGAAAGGAGATCGAGCACCGTGCCGTTCTCGTCAGCCAACACCACCCTGATACCCAGCACATTGCGGCGGACATCTCCGAACTTCAAAAACCGCGATCCGCCGGTGTTCGTCGAAAGCATGCCGCCAATGCGTGGATCGGCGCCGAGATCGATCGGGAACTGCAAACCGTACTCTTCCAGCCTTCCGTTGATATCGGAAAGGCGAAAGCCCGCATCGACATGCAGCGACCTGTTCTCGACATCGAGCGCAAAGGTCTTGCTCAGCCGATCGAGGCTAAGCACGACCTGACCGCCGCTGACATCCGGCGTCGAGCCAGACACCACGCCGGTATTGCCGGACTGGGGTACGATCGCGATGTCGTTGCGAACGCAATATGCCACGGCTGCCGAGACCTGCGCCGTATCGCGCGGGCGCAGAACCAACGCCGCTTCCCCACGATCATAGCGCGCACCCGTTTCATAGCCTGCACGATCGCCAGCTTCGACAAGCACATTCTCTGCACCGATCAAGTCGGCCAGCGCGGTATGATGGGTGGAGGCGATCATCCCTCCGGCTTATTCCGCCGCCTGCAACTTGCCAAGAGCTGCCAGACAGCTTTCGAACGAGGCCTGCTCGATCGCCGCATAATGGTCGAACTCGTTGAGCACGGCTGTACCGAGATCGGCTTCGAAGCGCATCTGGTTCGGGCTCGCCTGAAACTCTTGGGCCGCATCGTCGCCGAGGTTGGACTGGAAGATGCCGGCTGCACTGACCGGCAGGAAGTCTTCATAGGTGATCGGGTCGAAGCGCACCAAGCCATCGGCAATCAGCGTCTCGATATCGGCGTCAGGACGCGGCGCCGACTTCTCACCCGCTGCCGTCAGCGAATAGGTGAAGTAGCCAAGCCCGACGGCGCGGATGCCCGCCCAATCATCCGGGAACTGCTTGAAGGTCTCACCCAGCGCCGCAACATAGGCTTCAGCATTGGAGCCGTCCGCGGCCGGCCGCACCTTGCTCCGCGTTTCGGTGAGCAGTTGATCATAAAGCGCCCTGCCCTTGGGCGTCAGCGCAATGCCGCGCTGCTCGATCTCGCCGAAGCGTGCGGTATGCGAGCCGGACTTCCAGGGACCGTCTTCCGAGCGGAAGGACACCGGCTCTTCCAGCGCCTTGAACGAAGTCTGTCGCAGCAAGATGGGGCAGGCGCGGGTCGGCGGTCCTTCGACGATGGCCTTCGGCGCGATGGCTCGCGACGGCATGAGGTCCTGCACGGCATCGATGTCGAGCGTGCGCGGCGTCAGATGATTGATATGCGGGCCCTTGAAGGACACCACATCGGCCATCAGGCGATGCGCATCATGCAGGCGGTGATACATGTCTTCAGACACATTGGCCTTGTCATGCCAGCGGAAGGTTTCCAGCACCTCGCCGACGAAGCGGTCGGCATCGGCCTTGTCGAGGCTACCAGATTTCTCGGCCTGTTCCACGAGCGCGACAGCCTCATCCGTGAAGATTTGGCGCTTGTTCAGGACGGCCTCCGCTTCGGCTCGCAGCGTCTCGTCGGCAATCAGGTCCAGCCGCAGCAGTGAGGTAAACACGCGGAAGGGATTGATGCTCAGCGCGTCCTCGCCAACAGGGCGAAACGCCGTTGAATGAACGGGCACGCCGGCTTCCGAAAGATCGTAATAGCCGACCGGGAACATGCCCATTACCGCAAACACGCGGCGCATCATCGCGAGCTCGGCAGGCGTGCCCAAGCGGATCGCGCCGTGCCGCTCTTCCGAGATGCGGCCGAGCGAGTTGGTGGCATCAAGGCTGTGACGCAAGGCCGGGTCAGTCGCGAGAACCTTCCCGTTCACCTCGGCAACCAGTTCCATCAACGTGCCGTAGGCCGGGACCTCCGTGCGGTACATTGCAGACATCGCTGCCGAAAATGCGGCGCGGATCTCGCTGGCGGCAACGTATTGACCCATCTGACTTCCTCATCCGGCAAGACTGTGGTTGATACAGGATGTGGATTATAAGTGGCGATGACCCGCCTTGCTCACGATGGATTCAACTGACTTGATGCGAAATGCGCATGAACCTTGCTAGACGCTATCTTCCGGATCTCGGCGCCCTGCAGGCTTTCGAATGTGCCGCGCGGCATGGCAGCTTCACGCGTGCGGCCCAGGAACTCAGCCTGACGCAAAGTGCCGTCAGCCGTCAGGTCAAGGATCTCGAACAGCATCTCGGCACGCTGCTTTTCGAGCGTGTCCGCCAGCGCGTGATTTTATCGGACGACGGCAAGCGCTTTCTTCCCGAGGCTCGCAAGCTCCTGCAGCAAAGCGAAACCACGATGCTGCGCGCCATGGCCTCCGCCGATGCAAGACAGACTCTGAGCGTTGCCACGCTGCCCACTTTCGGCAGCCGCTGGCTTAGCCCTCGGCTGTCGCACTTCGTCGCCGGTCACCCCGGCGTGGTGCTGAACATCGGCTCGCGCTCGGCGCCGTTCGATTTCGAGGACGAAGATTTCGATCTTGCGATCCATTACGGCCAGCCGGTCTGGGCGCGTGCAAACTCAATTTATCTGTGCAGCGAAACGATCATCCCGGTCGCAAGCCGCACCCTTCTGGATTCGTCCCCACGACCGGAGGGTACCATGACAGCAGCAGCCCTTGCCGAGCAGCCGCTGTTGCAACTGGCCACCCGTCCAAAACTCTGGTCGCAGTGGTTCGCCATGGCAGACGTCGAGGCGCGCACGGCCTTTCGCGGCCACCGCCTCGACCAGTTCTCCATGATCATCGAAGCCGCCATCGCTGGCATGGGCTATGCTCTGGTGCCGCGTTATCTCATCGAAACGGAACTGCGGACCGGCGCGCTCGAGGTGGTCGTCGACCTGCCGCTGCAAACCGAAAACAGCTATTACGTCGTCACGCCCGAAGCCAAGCAGACCCTGCCGCTGGCGCAACAGTTCACCGACTGGCTGCTCGGCCAGGTCAGCAGCAGCGCGAACTGAGCGGTCTTCTTAAAACAAAAAGCGGAGCCTTGGCCCCGCTTTTTCAATCGTGTTCCGGAGGCTCAACCCTTTGGGCTGAGGTCCAGCTTGAACCACTTCTCCGAGATCTTGGCCAAGGTGCCGTCGCTCTTCAGCTCGGCCAGCGCCTTGTTCAGGATTTCCTTAAGCTCGCCGTCTTCCTTGCGAACACCAAGGCAGACATTGGTGGCCTGAATGCCGCCGACCAGCAGAGGACCGCTGATCTTCAGCGCGCCATTGCTTTTTTCCGCACGATCGCGTGCAAAGACGACGTTGTCATACTGGCCATCGAGACGACCGGCTTCGAGGTCGAGAAGCACCTGCTCCGAGGATTTGTATGAACGAACTTCGACCGCGTCACCGAAGTTCTCTTCAACGAACTGCAACTGGCTCGTGGAAAGCGAACCACCGAGCGTCAGCCCCTTCACGGCTTCCTTAATCTCCGCAAGCGCCGCCTTGCCTTCCGGCGTTTCGCTTGACAGGCTCTCGCCATCATGCGGCAGCTTGGCCAGCGGACCATCGGCTGCAACGAGGAAGGTGTTGGGCGTGATCACGTAGGGATCGGAAAAGTCGATCGTCTTGCGGCGCTCCGGGTTCGGTCCCGCCGTCAGTATCACGTCGAACTTGCCGGCAACCAGTGACGGGATCTGGCTGTCCCAATCCTGCGCGATGATGTTGCACTCGAGCTTTGCACGCTTACAGACTTCGTTGATGACGTCGAGGTCGAGACCCTCGAGCTGGCCATTTGGCGCCGTTGCGTTGAAAGGCGGAAAGGCGCCTTCCACACCCACATTGACGGTCTTCCATTCCTTGGCGCTGGCGGCACCAGCAAAGGTCAAAGCCGACAGCGCGCAGGCTGCGAGAACAGTGATTGTCTTGTTCATTCCATTTCTCCTCTGGGCGGCAACAGCGTGCCGCCAGACGTTGTTCTTTCCCCTGAGCGGACGATTTTCGCCGCTCTTCGGATCAGAACCTGCCGCGTCGCCGCGCAGCTGAAAAGCGGAACTTTGTTCTCATACGTGAATTGCGTTCACTGACAGGTACATTCCTGTCAGGCGGATGCCGCTTTCGCATGTCTGACGACGTCAGCATGGCTCGCGAACCAGATCCCCTTGTGACCCAGGATATGCGCAATCAGCTCCTCCAGGATCCACAGGCGCGAGCGATGGCCGATGATGTCGGGATGCATGGTCAGCTGGAAGATGCCGCCTTCCTGATAAGCCGCATCGAACTCCCGCATGAAGATCTTGAGGATGTCATGCGGCGCGATCTGCGGCCGCAATCCACCCCAGCGGTCCATCACGAGATAAGCGGCATCGTCGCGGATCCATTCCACAGGCAGCTCGATCACGCCGGAGGGCTGACCATCGAGCAGCAGCTCATAGCAATCGACATCCGCCATCAGCGAGGAATCGTAGAGCAGCCCCATTTCGGCCGAGATCGCCAAAGTCGCGTCGCTGAAGTCCCAGGACGGCGTGCGAATGCCGACCGGACGTTCGCCGGTGATCCTTTCCAACGCATCGGCTGCTTTCAGCGCCAGATCGCGTTCGGTATCTGCATCGAGCAGCGTGTTTCGCTCATGGATCCAGCCATGCAACGCGATCTCGTGGCCGTCCGCCACAAGGCCGCGTTGCTCATCCGGGTAATGGATCGCGGATACGGCTGGCACGAAGAAGGTCGCCGGAATGCTGTTGCGCGCCAGTAGCGCCTTGATGCGCGGCACGCCTTGGCGCGGGCCAAACTGGCCCTGCGACAGCGCAGAAATGGAGCGGCCGCCATCGCGTAGCTCGAATGTGTCGTGATCGGAATCGAAGGACAGCGCCACCGCACAGCGCGCACCGCCCGGCCAGCTTTCGGGCTTCAGTGAGCGCCCGGCGCGGGCTCTGTTGAGGATGGTCTGCAGCCGCTCTTCCGGCCACGTCCAGGTCGGCAGAACCGTGGCATCGGCGCTCATGGCTTTGGCCCTCCGCTGACGGATAAGGTCTGGCCGCTGATATAGCTGGCGAAGGGCGAGGACAGGAACAGAACGGCGTTGGACAGGTCTTCCGGCACACCGATTCGGCGCAGCGGAATGTCTTCCAGCATCGCCTTCTGCCCGGCCTCTCCATAAGAGGCCCATTGCCGCTCGTAATCCGGGCTGGTCGGCAGGAAGCCGGGGGCGACCGAATTGACGTTGATGCCGAAGGGTCCGAGTTCATGACCAAGCTGGCGGGTCAACCCGATGAGCGCTGCCTTCGCGCTGGCATAGGCTTGGATACCGGTCAAACTGACGCCAAGACCGGCGCCGCTCGAGATGAACACCATCTTGCCCGCGCCGCGCTTCTTCATACCGGGCACGAGCGCCTTCGCGACAAGAAACGCGCCACGCACATTGACGCCGTAGATCTTGTCCCAGTCTTCTGCCGGAACCTCTTCCACCGGCTTGGCGCGCTGGCCGAGCACCCCGCCGGCGACATGCACAAAGATGTCGAACCCGCCGCGCTTTTCTTCCTCGGCAGCGAAAGCCGCCAGTCCAGCCTCATCGGTGACGTCGAGCAGCACGGTTGTCACCGATCCGCCTCGTGCCGGCACGACCGACGTTACCTCGGCAAGCGCCGCCTCGTTCACGTCGCTCGCCGTGACGGCTGCGCCTTCCTGTGCAAAGGCCGCGCAGATCGCACGCCCGATACCTCGCGCTGCTCCCGTTACGAGAACGCGCTTTCCTTCAAACTGGATGTCCATTCCTGCCCTTGTCCGCTGTTCGGTAGCCAAGTCGCTGGCTGAGTTCCTCGGCCGACTGAACCACCGCCTCGATCATGCTTTCGCGACGTGCGGCAAATCGTGTCGAAACCGTTGCCATATTGAGCGCCGCAATCACCTCGCCGCTCGCGTCGCGTACCGGCGCCGCTACGCCCGATCCGCCGACAACCGCTTCCTCGTCGCTGATCGCGAAACCGTCCTCGCGCGTCTGCTCCACGATACGGCGCAGCTGCACGCGGTCGATCACTGTTTGCGGCGTGATCTGCACGATCCGCTCCTTGGCGAGATAGGCCGCAACCTTTTCCGGCACCCAATGCGCGAGAAGCACCCGGCCCATGGCGGTGCAGAAAGCGGGGTCGGAGCCCGTCAGATCGGAATCGAAGCGGATGGACTGGTTGCTGACGCTCTTGGCGAGGATCTTCACCCGCCCATCCTTGCGCCTCGAGCCGAGGAACACCGTTTCCTCATGCCGGTCGCGCAGAGCGTCCATGATCGGCGCGGCTACGGCGATCAGCGATGCCTCGCCGCCGCCCGCCCAGCCCGGACCGTTCCGGAAAGCTTCGTGGATCGCATAGGCTTCACCATCGTTGCGCACGACATAAGCGCGCGAAACAAGGGTCGCCAGAAGGTTGAAGGTGCTGCTCTTGGGATAACCAAGTTCGGACACGATCATCTTCAGCGTCAGCGGCTTTGGTGAACGGGCCAGCAGTTCGAGGATTTCCAACACCCGAACGGCCGATTTCACCTCTGAGCTTTGTTCTTGTATGTGAACCATATTCTTATTGAAGAATTTGGCTTGGGCATATCATCATTGCGGCCGATTGAAAAGGATCGGAAGTAACATGATGGAAGGCAAGAAGGTCGCGATCGTCACAGGTGCGGCGCGCGGCATCGGCAAGGCCTGTGCGCTGGATCTCGCCCGCGCCGGCTACAACCTCGCTTTGGTGGATCTGCTTGAAAAAGAACTAAGTGAAACAACCGACCTCTGCGAACAACTCGGCATCAAGGCAGTCGGCTTTGTGGCGGATGTCGCAAGCCATGCGCGCGCCGGCGAGATCGTGGAAGCAACAGTCGCGCAGTTCGGCCGCATCGACTTCCTTTTGAACAATGCCGGCCGTTCCGCGCCTGAAAGCATCCTCGACATTACCGAAGACCAGTTTGACCACGCCATCGCGATCAACCTGAAGAGCTGCTTCAACTACATCCAGCACACCGCGCCGCACATGATCCGCGACGGCGGCGGGCGCATCGTGTCGATCTCCTCGCTTAACGCTTTCACCGGCGGCGTTACGCAAGCCGTCAGCCGTTTTGCTTATGCTGCGGCCAAAGCCGGCATTCTCGGCATGACCCGCGCGCTCGCCAAGGAACTCGGGCCGCACATCGCTATCAATGCGATCTGTCCCGGCGTGATCCAGACCGAGATCGACACCGACTTCACGGCCCGCGAAGAAGAAACCAAGAAAGGCATCGCGCTCGGTCGCCTGGGCACCGCCGATGATGTCGCCCGCGTCGTAACCTTCCTTGCGACCTCCGAACCCTGCTTCATGACCGGTCAGGCGCTGACCGTGGACGGGTTCCAGTTCAACATCTGACCGCCTGAACCGGCTAAAACAAGAAGGCAGGGAATGGCAGAGTTCTTTGGTTTGTTGAGCTTCGGCCCCGATGGATGGGGCCGATCGCTCCTGAGTGCGGCCGGCATGACCGTGGCGGTCGCGCTTTGCGGCTTCCTGCTCGGCACCATGATTGGCGGCCTGCTCGCCTGGGCGCGGCTGGCCGGCAATCTGGCCTTCCGCGTCGGCTGCGACACCTATACGACGGTGCTGCGCGGCATTCCCGATCTTCTCGTCGTTTATCTCTTCTATTTCGGCGGCAGCCTGCTGGTGACCAATGTCGCGGCAGCCTTCGGCGGCGAAGGGTTCGTCGGCATCCCGCCCTTCGTTGCAGGTGCGGCCGCCATCGGTGTTGTGTCCGGCGCTTATCAGGCCGAAGTGTTTCGTGGTGCCTTTCGCTCGCTGCTGCCCGGCGAGATCGAAGCCGGCCGTTCTGTCGGCATGAGCCGCTTCCTCCTGTTTCGCCGCATCATCGCGCCGCAAATTGTCCAGCACGCTTTGCCGGGCATCGGCAATATCTGGCAAATGGCCTTGAAGGAATCCGCCCTGATCTCCGTCACCGGTCTCGTGGAACTGTTGCGTCAGTCGCAGATCGCCGCGGGCTCAACCCGCCGGCCCTTCGAGTTCTTCCTGATCGCCGGCGCCATCTTCCTCGTCATTGCCTGGATCTCGCAGCAACTGTTCCAGTATCTGGAAAAGCGCACGGCGCGCGGCGTGCGTCTGGAAGGAGCGGCCTGATGGATTTCGCCTTCATCGGCCAGACCTTTTGGCAGCTTCTCGGCGGCATTCCGCTCACCCTGAAGCTCGCAGCCGTCGCCTTTCTCATCGCCTCCGTGCTGGCCGTGCTGATCGCCATTATCCGCACGAAAAAGATCCCGGTTCTCGACCAGATCGCCGGCTTCTACGTCTTCGTTCTGCGCGGCACTCCGCTGCTGGTGCAGATTTTCCTGATCTATTATGGGCTCGGCCAGTTCCGCCCGACCTTGCAGAGCCTCGGCCTGTGGCAGTTCCTGCGTGATCCCTATTGGTGTTCGATCCTGGCGCTGGCGCTCAACAGCTCGGCCTATGCCAGTGAGATCCTGCGCGGCGGCTTGCGCTCGGTGCCAATGCGCGAGATCGAAACGGCGCGCGCTTACGGCATGTCGGGCCTTCGCCTTTACCGCCGCATCATTCTGCCGATCGCGATCCGCCGTGCCTTGCCCGGTTATGGCAACGAGCTGATCCTGATTGTGAAGGCGACGTCGCTCACCTCCACCATCACCTTGATGGAAGTCACGGGCATCGCAGCCAAGCTGATCTCCGAAAGCTATCGTCCGGTGGAAGTGTTCATCGCCGCCGGCGTCATCTATCTGGCCATCAACTTCATTCTCACGCGGGTCATCGCCCTCCTAGACTGGTGGCTGACGCCGCATCTTCGCCGCCCCAAGAACGTGGCTGCCAAGCTGGAACTCGCTCATGCCTGATCAATCTTCCCAGCCCGTCGTCTCGCTGCGCGACATCCACAAGCATTTCGGCGCGCTGGAAGTGCTGAAGGGCATTTCCCTCGAAGCGCAGAAGGGCGAGGTCATTGCGATCCTCGGCTCTTCCGGATCAGGCAAGAGCACGATGCTGCGTTGCATCAACATGCTCGAATTGCCGACTGCCGGCGAAGTTGCGATTAACGGCGAGGCCATTCGCCTGAAGACGACGCGCAACGGCCCCGCTATTGCCGACCAGAAGCAGATCGACCGCATCCGCACCCGTGTCGCCATGGTGTTCCAAAGCTTCAATCTTTGGTCGCATATGACGATCGAGCAGAACCTCATCGAAGCGCCGATCCACGTTCAGGGCCGCCATCGCAGCGACTGTATCGCCGAAGCCAAGGCGCTTCTCGACAAGGTGGGCATTGCCGACAAGATCAACGCCTATCCCGCGCATCTCTCCGGCGGACAGCAGCAGCGTGCCGCGATTGCCCGCGCGCTCGCGATGCATCCCGATGTCATGCTGTTCGACGAGCCGACCTCCGCGCTCGATCCGGAACGGGTCGGCGAGGTGCTCAAGGTCATCCGCGCGCTGGCGGAGGAAGGCCGCACCATGCTGGTCGTCACCCACGAAATGGCCTTCGCACGCGAAGTCGCCACCCGCGTCATCTTCCTGCACCAGGGTCGTATCGAGGAAGACGGTCCGGCCAAGGCAACCTTTGCCAATCCGAAGTCCGAGCGCTTCCGGCAGTTCATCGCCACGGCGCATAGCCACTGACCGGCCTGGTACACGGCACGTCTGTGTGTCGCTGATTGCTCAGCGTCGGCCAGGTAAAACGAAGAAGGAAGGACGCTTGCGCCCTCCCCTTCTCTTTGTCAGCCTTGGGCCGCTTGCCGCCGCAGCAGCATGCCGAAAAGGTCACGAGGTTCGTCAGGATCGGCCAGCAGGTCGAGATTGTCGAAGAAGGCGGTGCCGGCGATCTTGTCGCGGACATAGCGCAGCGCTGAAAAGTCCTCGGTGGCAAAGCCGACGCTGTCGAATAACGTGATCTGCCGGTCGGAACGACGACCCTGCGCATTGCCAGCGATGACATCCCAAAGCTCCGTCACCGCATGATCGGCCGGCAGCTGCTGGATCTCGCCTTCGATGCGCGTTTGCGGCGGAAACTCCACGAAGATGTCGGAGCGCAGCAGGATATCGCGATGCAGTTCCGTCTTGCCCGGGCAATCGCCGCCAACCGCATTAATGTGCAGGCCGGCGCCGATCATGTTGTCGGTGAGGATCGTGGCATTCTGCTTGTCGGCCGTCACGGTGGTGACGATATCAGCGCCCTCCACAGCCTGTTCGGCCGAAGAACAGGCCTCGATATGGAAGCCGAAGCGTTCCAGATTACCCTTGCAGCGCTGCGTCGCGGACGGGTCGATGTCGTAGAGCCTGATATTGTCGATGCCGAGCAGCGCCTTGAAGGCCAGCGCCTGGAACTCGCTTTGCGCGCCATTGCCGATGATTGCCATCGTGCGCGAGCCATTCGGCGCCAGGTATTTTGCAGCCACCGCCGAGGTCGCTGCCGTGCGCAGCGCAGTCAGGATGGTCATTTCCGATAGAAGCAGCGGATAGCCTGTGTCGACATCGGCGAGCACGCCGAAGGCGGTCACGGTCTGTCGGCCGGTCTTGGTGTTCTTGGGGTGACCGTTGACATATTTGAAGCCGTAGAGCCGTCCGTCACTTGCCGGCATCAGCTCGATCACGCCGTCAATCGAATGCGCCGCCACGCGGGCGACCTTGTCGAAGCTTTCCCAGCGGCGGAAATCTTCCTCGATGTAAGCGGCAAGCTCGGTCAGGAAGGTTTCGGTTCCCGTGGCGAGCACGAGATCCATCATCTTCTCGACGCTGACGAAGGGAACGAGGTTCAGGTTTTCGAGCGCAGGCATCAATAGCTCCTGGTTGGACGGTCCAAGACCCGGCGGCCCATCAGGCTGGCGGTCAGATCGACCATCAGCCGGGCGGTTCGGCCGCGGACATCGAGGAAGGGATTGAGTTCAACGAGATCGAGGCTGGAAACGAGGCCGCTGTCATGCAGCATCTCCATCACGAGATGCGCTTCGCGGAAGGTGGCGCCGCCGGGCACCGTGGTGCCCACCGCCGGCGCGATGTCTGGCTCAAGGAAGTCCACATCCAAGCTGACATGAAGCAGGCCGTTGGCCGCTTCCACCCGCTCGATGAACTGGCGCAAAGGCGCCGCGATGCCGTGCTCATCGATGGAGCGCATATCGACGACGGTGATCGGGCTTTCAGCGAGTGCGGCGCGTTCGGCCGGATCCACGCTGCGAATGCCGATCATGCAAACATTGGCGGGGTCGACGGGATGCGCGTTGGGCGGGAAATAGCCGTCGAAGCCTGGACGGCCCGTAAGATACGCCATCGGCACGCCGTGAAGATTGCCGCTATCGGTTGTTTCCAGCGTATGAAAATCGGTATGGGCATCGAGCCACAGCACGAACAACGGACGGCCAAGCTCGGCTGCACGCCGCGCAACACCGGCGACGGTGCCGGCCGACAGCGCATGATCGCCGCCGAGGAAGATCGGCATGCCATCAGCGCTCTCGCGGTAGGCGACATCCGTCAGAACCTCGGTCCATCCGGCAATTTCCGTCAGGTGGTGAACGGCGGAATTGGGGTGCGTCTTCGCTACTGTTTGCGGCAGCGTAACGTTGCCGAGGTCGCTGACCTCATGGCTGAGCTCGGCCAGAACCTCCACGAGACCGGCCGTCCGGTAAGCGCTCGGCCCCATCTCGCAACCCCGATGCGAATTACCGTCCTGAAGCGGGACGCCTATTAATCTGCAATGCATTCGTCATCTCCTATGCCCCGCAATAGGCCATGGGAGATCGGCAGTTCGAACATATTGATTTGTCGAATTACATAGATAAACCTGCCATTTTGGCAGCTTAAACGGACGTTTTGGAATGGACGCGCTCAATCAGCGACTGATCACCCTTTTGCGGCACAATGCGCGGCGCAGCATTTCCGATCTGGCAAGCGAACTCGGCGTTTCGCGCGCGACGGCGCGGACGCGGGTGGAGAACCTTGAAAAGAGCGGCAGCATCGTCGGCTACACGGTGATCCTGCGCGCCGATACCGTCGATCTGCCGGTGTGCGGCATCATGATGATCGAGATCGAGGGCCGCGTGACCGAGCGCGTCATCTCGGCGCTCGGCGGCTTTCTCGAAATTTCCGAGATCCACACCACCAACGGCCGCTGGGACCTGATCGTGGAACTCAGCGCCGCGACTTTGGCCGACTTCGACAATGTGCTGCGCCGCATTCGCTTGCTGCCTGGCATCATCGCCAGCGAAACCAACCTGCTCCTAGCGACACCGCGCAGTACGAAAGCGCGGCTTTGAGTGCGACGGCTTAGCGCGGGCTCGCAATCGCCGGCGTCCGCACTGAACTCCGCCGCCCTGCTGCCGAGGTCGCTATCACTGCCAGCACAGCCAAGGGAAACATCGCGCCGACCCAGCCTAAATCGCCGGGCGTGCCGTATCGCAGAACAAGGCCTCCGGTCAGCGCACCCGCGGCGATGCCGAGATAAAGGGCGGACGCATTCAGCGATAGCAGCAGCGGCGCGCTGGTCGGCGCCAGACCGACAAGGCGGCTGGATTGCGCAGGCGCGAAGGCCCAGCCGGATGCGCCCCAAACAAGCATCAGCAAGAAGAAGCTCGGTGTGATCGCCGGTGCGGGCAGATAAGGCACAAGCGACAGGCAGGCCAGCAGAAACCCGTTCAACACAACGGCTCCGGCAACCGTCTTACGTGCGCCGATCCGGTCGGCAAGCTGGCCCCCGACAGGATTGCCGAGCGCTGCCCCGATCCCGAAGGTCAGCAGAACGGCAGGCACCAGCTCGCGCGACAGTCCGATGGAGCCGGTCGTAATGACCGCGAGGTAGATGACGACGGTGAAAGCGCCCGCCATATACAGCAGGGTCATGAGCAAGGCCGAGGGAACGCCGGGGATGGTCACGGCCGCAACGCGCTCACGCAGCGACAGCTGCACTCCGCGCAAGCCTTTCGGCAGCATGACCCAGATGGCTACTGCGGCGATCACCGCAAACCCGGTCACCAGCGCGTAATTGCCCCGCCATCCCACCGTTCCAGCGACAAAGGCGCCTAAGGGCGCGCCGAAAGCCACCGCCATCGTCGTGCCGCCAACGATCACGGAAATCGCGCGTCCGCGATGATCGGGCTTGGAGATCGCAACGCCGGTTGCCTGCGCTGTTGCCGTATAAAGCCCGGCGCAGAAAGCCATCAGCACGCGCGCTGCCATCAGTTCGAAATAGCTGTCAGCCAAGCCTGCCCAAGCCGCGCAAGCGGCGAACAACAGTGCCGTGACCGTCAGAATGAGCCGTCGATCGGCCGTTCCCGTCAGCGCGGCGAGCACTGGGGCTCCGAATGCATTGGCCAGAGAAAACGCGATCACGAGATAGCCGGCCTGAGTCACCGACACATGCGTGGCATCCGCTATCTGCGGCAGTATGCTGGAAATGGCGAAGCTTTCGACGCCGATCGCGAAAGTGCCCACCGCGAGCCAGATTAGCCGTATGTCCACGATCATTCCTTTGTTCAATAATCGTTGGACAATTGAACATCAGCGCGACCCTGTCAAGCCGATGTTCAAGACTTATTGAACTAAGCAGCGCGACACGCTATGTCTCCTCCATGAGCCTCCCCCATCCTGATCCCGATCAAATCTCCCTTCCCAACGTGCTGGCAGCGTTGGGCGATGAAACCCGCCTGGCGATCATCGGCTGTCTAGCGCGGACAGAAGCGGCGGAAGGTCTGGTCTGCGGGCAGTTTGCACCGCTTACCTCCAAGACCAACCTGACCTACCATGTCGGAAAGCTGCGCGAAGCGGGCGTCATCAACGTGCGGATCGAAGGCACAAAGCGCCGCGTATCGCTGCGGCGCGAGGATCTGGACAACCGCTTTCCCGGCGTCCTCGACAGCATCATCGCAACCGCGATCAATCTTCCCTCCGTGGAAACCGTGCTCCTGGATCTCGAAGCCCACAACGCCGCAACCTGACAAAGAAAAGCCCCGGCCGAAGCCAGGGCTTGTTTCTATTCGTTAGATCGGCCTCCGGAGCATCGCTCCGACCGGCGTGTCACCAGGTCGAGCTGATCTTGAACAGCGCCTTGCGGCCTTCACCGTAGGAGCAGACCAGTTCGCCCTGGCAGCCCGACACGAACTTCTCGTCGAACAGGTTGGACACCGTGACGTCCGCGCTCCAATTGTCCTTGGTGTAACCAATGCGCGCATCGGCCAGCGTCACGTCGGGCACTTTCAGCGTGTTAGCGCGGTCGGCATAGGACGAGCCCACGAAGCGCACGCCGCCACCTAAGCTAAGGCCCGTCAGCGCGCCGTGCGTGAACGTGTAGTCCACGAAGGCTGAAGCCTGTGTTTCCGGGATCAGGAACGGCTGATTGCCGACGATCGTCGCATCCGTGTCCTCGGTGACCTCCAGATCCATCGTCGTGAAGGCCGCGGTCAAGCGCCAGTTGTCATTCAGGTTGACCTTGCCTTCCAACTCGATGCCGCGCGAGCGGATCTCGCCGGTCTGAACCTGTGCGAAGATATTCGTGGGATCGGTGGTCGGCACATTCTGGCGCGTCAGGTCGAACAGAGCGACCGTGAACAGGCCGTCGAAGCTGGTCGGCTTGTACTTCACGCCCACTTCATACTGCTCGCCCGTTTCCGGTTTGAACAGCGCGCCGTCACCCGTCGTGCCGATCACCGGATTGAAGAAGCTCGCAACGCTGGCATAAGGCACGATGCCGTTGGCGAACTCGTAGGCCAGGCCTGCGCGGCCGGTCCATTCGCCACTGTCGCGCTCCGCATCTTCGGTCAGGCCGTAGAAATTCGGGCGGTTTTCAGTTTCGGTCCAGACATGATCGTAACGGCCGTTCAGCGTCGCCAGCCAGCCGCCGCCGAAGCGGATCTGGTCCTGCGCATAGAAGCCGACCTGCTGCTGCGTCAGATCCTGGTTGATGTAGGACACCGGACCGCTTGGCTGCGGCACGCCATAGATCGGATCGAATGCGCTGATCGGCGTCGTGGTGCCGAACAAGGCCGACGACTGAACCTGGTCGATGTTGAAGCGCTTGTACTCGAAGCCGCCGAGCAGCGTATGATCGAGTGCACCGGTCTTCACCGCGCCTTCGATCTGGTTGTCGATCAGCTGCGAGTTGATGTCCGTGTCGTGGCTGAAGTTGACGCGGGCGAGCTCGCCGGCCGCGAGATCGGCGTAGCCGTTCGGATAAAGATACGCTTCCTCGATGCTGGCAACGCCAATCCGCGCATTCTGGCGGAAGGTCCAGTTGTTGTCGAAGGTATGCGCGAATTCATAGCCGATCGAGGCCTGCTGGCGATCGTAATCGTCGATGTCCGGCTCGGTGAAATTGGCGTCGCGGCTGATCTTGCCATAAGGCGCGTCCACCACGGTGCCGACATAAGGCAGAAAGGTGCCGCCGCTGTGAGTGAGATCCATGTGGGTGTAGTTGGCCAGCACCGTCAGGCTGGTTGCCGCATCTGGCGACCAGGTGATGCTCGGCGAGATCACGCCGCGGAACTGTTCTTCGAAATCCGTATAACCGTTGCCGCCGAACAAACGGCCGACGAGCCGATAATCCACCGCTTCGCTGAACGAGCCGCCGGCATCGAAGCCGACATAGCCCGTGCCGTTGGTGTCGATGCCGGCTTCAATTGTCTTGAAGGTCTCGCCATTCGGACGCTTCGACACGTAGTTGACGATGCCGCCGGGGTTGCTCGAGCCGTAGACGGCCGATGCCGGACCCTTCAGGGTTTCGATGCGCTCCAGCAGGAAGCTGTCGATGAAGTAAGCGCCGAACGCAAAGCTCTGCAGCTGCAATCCGTCCTGATAGGTGCCGGTCTGCGTCGCGTCAAAGCCGCGGATGTAGATCCAGTTCGTGTCGCTGTCGGCGCCGAAAGGCTGCGTGAAGACGCCGGCCGTATAGCGCAGGGCTTCGTCGACCTTCTGCGCGCCGCGATCGTCGATTTCCTCACGGCCAAGAACCGATACGGCCTGCGGGATCTCCTCGATCGGCGTGTCGGTCTTAGAACCTGTGCGGGTTTCGTCCGCGACATAGCCTTCAACCGCCGACGTGCCCGTCCCGTTGCCGGCGCCGCCCTCGCCCTGAACCACGACGGTTTCAAGCTGCACCGCCTGCGACCAGGCCGGCGTTGCGGCCAAAACCGAAGCGAGTGCGACGAAGCTGGCGCCAGTCAGCCACCGACGTGAAAGCATGTGAGATCCCCTGCGAAGCGACAATGCTGCAACCACTAGGCGAGATTACATGAGGCTACCAGTCCAGTTTAAATACCTCTCCATCAATGTCATCGCCGCGTGACCCGAAAGCAACAAATGACAGGCTCATGACAGAAACCGCACTTGGAGCGGTCAATCATCAGCGGCCTGAATCGTTGGAAGCGGATCGATTCAAAGAACGCGTTGGACGCGAGTCCTTCCTGAAGCGATCCTTCCGCCATGACAGACCTCGACAACCCAGCCTTGCACCTCAACCGCGTCGATCCCACGCGCAACATGCGGCGTTTCTACCAGCTGACGATCCAGCCCACATTGTTTGGTGAAGCATCCCTTGTCCGCAACTGGGGCAGGATCGGCACGTCTGGCCAATCCATGATGCAGACTTTCGACGATCCCAAAGCTGCACGCACCGCGTTTGCCAAACTGGAGCGTGTCAAGCGCGGCCGGGGCTATACGAAGTAACGACAGTCTGTTGCTGAAAGCTCGGGATGCAAAAGGAGGCGCTAGCGCATAGCTAGGAACCAAACGTCCCCGGAGTTCTCATCCATGAAAAAGCTCGGCTTCCTGTCCTTCGGCCATTGGTCCCCCTCTCAGCATTCGCAGACGCGTTCGGCCAGCGATGTTCTCCTGCAGAGCATTGACCTCGCCGTCGCTGCCGAAGAGCTTGGGCTGGACGGCGCGTACTTCCGCGTTCATCACTTCGCGCGCCAGCTTTCCGCCCCCTTTCCGTTGCTGGCTGCCGTTGGTGCTCGAACCAGCCGCATCGAGATCGGCACGGGCGTCATCGACATGCGCTACGAAAACCCTCTCTATATGGCCGAAGATGCCGGCGTGGCCGATCTCATCGCCGGCGGGCGCTTGCAGCTCGGCATCAGTCGTGGATCGCCCGAACAGGTGATCGAGGGCTGGCGCTATTTCGGCTATGCGCCACCGGAAGGCAAAAGCGATGCGGACATGGCGCGCCATGCCGCCGAGATCTTCCTGGAGGTTCTGAAGGGTCAGGGTTTCGCGCAGCCGAACCCTCGGCCGATGTTCCCCAACCCGCCCGGCCTGTTGCGGCTCGAACCACATGCACCCGGCTTGCGCGAGCGCATCTGGTGGGGCGCGGGATCCGACGCCACCGCCGTATGGGCAGCCAAGATGGGCATGAACCTGCAAAGCTCGACGCTGAAGGATGATGAAACCGGCGAGCCATTCCATATCCAGCAGGCCAAGCAGATCCGCGCTTATCGCGAAGCGTGGAAGGATGCCGGTCATGAAAGAACGCCGCGCGTTTCCGTCAGCCGCAGCATCTTCGCCCTCGTGGATGATCGCGACCGCGCTTATTTCGGCCATGACGGCAAGAGCCAGGATCAGATCGGCATGATCGACGAGAACACCCGCGCCATCTTCGGCCGCTCCTTCGCCGCCGAGCCGGACGTGCTTGTCAAGCAATTGGCCGGGGATGAAGCCATTCAGGAAGCCGATACGCTGCTTCTGACGGTGCCGAACCAGCTTGGCGTCGACTATAATGTGCATGCGATCGAGTCGATTCTGACCCATGTCGCTCCAGCGCTTGGGTGGCGCTGAGCCGCTCACTTCAGCAGCGGCCGGCTGATCCCAAGCGGCCGCTGCAAGAGATCGAGTGCTCATGCCCTTCCGCTTCGTTCACACAGCCGACATCCATCTGGATTCGCCGCTGCGCTCTCTCAGCCTGCGCAACCCCGATCTGGCAGCCCTGATCGGCGATGCGACCCGCCAGGCGCTCGTATCAATCGTCGATCTCTGTTTGGACGAACAGGTCGATGCCCTCATCATCGCCGGCGATCTCTACGACGGCGACCAGACTTCCATGAAGACGGCGCGCTTCCTGGCAAGCCAGATGGAGCGGCTGCACCAGGCCGGCATCGCCGTTTACAAGATCCGCGGCAATCACGATGCGCTGTCGAAGATCACCGCCGAACTGACCCTGCCGCCCTCGCTCAAAGTGTTCAACGGGCGCGGCGAGACCGTCGAGATCAGCCATGACGGTCTCGACATCGTCTTGCACGGCTTGAGCTTCACCAAGCCGCACGCGCCTGAAAGCCTGCTGCCGAAATACAAGCGGCCTGCCCCCGACACGGTCAATATCGGCATCATGCATACGAGCCTGGCGGGCGCGCCGGGCCATGATCTTTATGCGCCGATTCCGGTCGCCGACCTGCATGACTGGGGCTTCGATTACTGGGCGCTGGGCCATATCCACACGCGCAGCCAACATGCCGGCGAGCGCACGGTGATCATGCCGGGCATGCCGCAAGGACGCGACATCAACGAAGCCGGCGAAAAGACGGTGACGCTCGTGACCATCGGCGACGACAAGAGCATCATCGTGGAAGAGCGCCCCACCAGCATCGCCCAATTCGAGCGCATTCCCGTCGATCTTTCTTCCGCAACGGATTGGCGCGAAGCGATCGAGCAGATCGAACAGGCGGTGGCGGCAGTGCGCGATACCACCCGCGCCGACCATCTCGTCGGCCGCCTGATGCTTGGAGGACAAACGCCTTTATCCTGGGCGCTACGCCGTGATCGCGACCTGCTGCTGACCGAGATCGAGCAGCGCATAGAAGGCATGGGGAAGACCTGGATCGAGAAGATCGAGCTGTCCACCTCCGCCCCGTCGGCAAACGCTCCCGTCAACGGCTCGGCCGATCCCGTCGCAGAACTCGGCGCGCTGATGAAGACCGACATCATCAATCAGGAGGCCGTGCGCGAAGACATCCGCAACCTCGTAACCGAGCTGCGCGACGATCTTCCGGCAGAGGCCCGCGCCTTCAGCGGCAAGGATGAACAGGAGTTCGAGGCCCTGATCGACCGCCTTCTCCTCGACGGAAGCGAGGACATCCTGGCTCGCCTCCGCTTGGCCGGCGCGGGAGCCGACTGATGCGCTTGCGCCGCCTCGATCTTACTCGCTATGGCAAGTTCACAGATTACGCCATCGACTTCGGCGAGCATGAGCCGGGCACGCCCGACCTGCACATCATCTATGGCCTCAACGAAGCCGGCAAATCCACTTCGCTGTCCGGCTTTCTCGATCTGCTGTTCGGCATCGAGGAGCGTACACGCTACGGCTTCCTGCACCAGAACAAGGCCATGGAAGTCGGCGGTTGCCTGGAGTTCGACGGCAAGACCCACGAGCTGAAGCGCCTGAAACAGCGCATCAACTCGCTGATCAACGCACAAGGCCAGCCGGTCAACGAAGCGCTACTCAGCGCACCCTTGGCTGGGCTCAGCCGCGACGCCTACCGCACGATGTTCTCGCTCGATGACGAAACGCTGGAAAGCGGTGGCAATGCTATCCTCGAAAGCAAAGGCGATCTCGGCGAGCTGTTGTTTTCCGCCAGCGCCGGCCTCGCCGGCATCAGTGCCGCGCTCGAAAAAACCGCGCAGGAAGCGGACACGATCTTCCGCAAGCGCGCCAGCACGACCGACATCGCAGTTCTGAAACGCCGTATCGCCGACCTCAAGACTCGCCGCGACGAGATCGACACCCAGGCCTCCGCCTTCACCGCGCTGGTCCTCGCCCTGAAGCAGGCTGAAGCCGCCTATGATGAGGCCATGCGCGACAAGGGCACTGCCCGAGCCCGCCACGAAGAAATCGCCCGCCTGCTGCGCGCCGTTCCGCTTGGCGCCGAACATGCACGCCTGGCCGAGGCCTTGCAGGATTTCCGCGACCTGCCGCAGCCGCCCGCCCATTGGAGCGCCGAGCTTCCCTTCCTGATGAAGGAAGAAGCCACGCTGCAAACCCGCCTCAATGGCCTGGAAGACCGCGCGGCACTGGCCGGCCAAGAACTCGATGACCTCGCAGTCGACGAGCAACTGCTTGCCCTTTCCGACCAGCTCAACCAACTGGCAGACGCCGCCGCTCGCTACAGCACGGCCGAGGAAGATCTGCCCAAGCGTCGCAAGGAGCTGGCCGACCGCGATCTGCAGATCACCCTCATCACCCGGACGCTCGGTGCAGCTCCGGACGTCGAACCCGAAACGCTGCTCGTCCCGGCAGCCACCATCGGCACCCTGCGCGAGCTGATCGCCTCCCGCTCCGGCATCGACGTGGCGCTCGACGCCGCAACCCGCGAGCAGGAAGCCGCGGTCGCAGCGCTGGAAGAGGCACGTCAGTCGCAGGACGAAGACGATACGGTCAAGAGTCCCATCTCACAATCTCTCGCCGCGCAACTGCAAGCCGCCCTCGCCCGCCTGCGTCAAAGCGATCTCCTCGCACAACTCCGTCTGGCCGAGCGCAACCTGCCGGCAGCGCAATCCCGCACCGACAACGCACTCGCCTTGCTTGCCCCGTGGTCAGGCGACGGCCTAGCGCTTCGCTCCCTGTCCCTTCCCGACGGATCGCAGATCGAGACCTGGCGTTCCAAACTCGCCACCCTCGAAAAACGTCAAGCCGATCACGCCGACAAGATCCGCGACCTC
>NZ_DAMBUH010000002.1:9904-15009 GCF_032053605.1 Tianweitania sp. | reverse complement strand
GGCAAGACCATGCCACGCGGATGGAGATCATTCGATCAAACAGCGGTGCCATCGCCGACGACGACCTTGCCGCCATCCTGACCCTGCGTGAGGAGGCATGGCAGAGCCATCTCGGTACACTGGATCCCCCATCCGCCGCGACGTTCGAAGAGCGTATGCGAACTGTCGATCAGTTCGCCCAAAAGCGCCTCGAACACTCCGCTGATCTTGCCGATCTGCGTTCCCATATCGGTGAAATAGCCCTCGCCGACGCCGCCATATCGCGCAATGGCGAGCTTCTGGGGGAGGCTAATGACGCGCTCGACTCGCTGCGCGATGAGATCCGCGACGCCATCCCAAGCGAGCTTGATCTTCCAAAGCAATCCCTCGCCACATGGTTGTCTCAGCTCGAACGCTGGCTGAAAAACCGCGCCGACGCCCTGTCCGCCTTTGACGATCTGCAGGACGCCCAAGGGTCCATCGCAACGGCAAAAACCGAGTTGAACCGAGAAGAACAGGGCCTCCGCACGCTTCTCTCCACCGCAATCGAAGCCGACGATCTACCCCTCCCTGCCCTCATCCAGCTGACCGAGACGACGCTCGCAAACAGCCTCGCCGATCAAACCCGCCGTGCCACGGCAGGTAAAAGGCTGAAGGAACTCGAAGGAGAGTTGTCCATCCGTAACAAGGGCTTGGACAAGGCCAGGCTCGCGGCCGAAAGCTGGGACGAGCGCTGGCAGTCCGCCCTCCGAGCAACCTGGTTTGCCGATCGGCGAGAGAGCCCCGGCGCCGTGCGAGAAATCCTCGATGCCCTGACGGATCTTCCCGCCACACTGCGCAGCCGCGCCGATATCCAGCACCGTATCGCCGCCATGGAAGCCGATCGCTCTGCTTTCGCCCAGCGCGTTTCCGACATCCATGCAGCACTCGGCGAGAGCTTTGACGCCAATTCTCCGCTGAGGGCCGCAAGGCAGCTCGCCCAGCGCTTCGAAGAAGCCAAAACGCTACTTGCGCGCCACCGCGAAAAGGAGCGCGACCTCACCCGCCTCCAGGACGAGCGCTCCGCCCTCAACGAAGACCTGGCATTGCACCTCTCGCGGAAGGCTGAACTCACGACCTTCTTCGAGGTCGAAACCCTGCAGGATGTCTCGGCAGCACTCGATCACTCCTCGGAGCGGAGCCGCCGCTTGGATCAGCAGCGCAAGCTCGAAAACCAGATCCTTGCCGAACTACAAGCAACGACGCTCGACGCCGCCCTCGGCACGCTAGCCGATCTCGACCTTGCCGAGCTGCAGCGCGAGCAGGCGGAACTCACCGCCCGCTTGGATGATCTCGATGAGCGCGGCAAGCATCTTTTTGCCGACAAAACCCGCGCGTCCGACAGGCTGGCAGCTGTCGGCGGCGACGACGCGGTGGCTCGCATCGAAAGCGAGCGCAAGACGGTTCTCCTGCAGGTCGAGGACCTCGCCTTGCGCTTTCTGCGTCTGCGAACGGGCGGGCTTTTGGCCGACCACGCCATCCGCGCCTATCGCGACAAACATCGCAGCGCCATGATGAACCGCGCGTCCGAAGCCTTCCGCATCATGACGCGGGACGATTACACCGGCCTTGCAACCCGGCCAGAAAAAAGCGGCGAAGTGCTAATCGGCCTATCGCGAAACGGCGGCTCAAAGCTTGCGACCGACATGTCCAAAGGCACCCGCTTCCAGCTCTACCTGGCCCTGCGCCTGGCCGGCTACGAAGAGTTCGCCAGCGCCCGCCCAGCCGTGCCCTTCGTCGCCGACGACATCATGGAAACCTTCGACGAACCCCGCTCGGAGGAGGTCTTCCGCCTATTCGGTGAAATGGCGTCCAAAGGGCAAGTGATCTATCTCACCCACCACCGCCACCTCTGCGACATCGCTGCCCAGATGGTGCCCAGCGTTCGCGTTCATGAATTGGCTTGAGCTTTCACTCAGGAGACGGCAGAAATCTCCTGCCAGGCATTATAGGCTGAGAGAACCGTCTGCATCTGCGCTTCGTGACCGAGCCGAAACGCATCGCCATAGATCGTTTCGTCGGGATATTCGGTGATCAGCGTCACCGGCACCTTGTGGCGCAGGTCTTCAGTCACCGTGACGGGAAAGCCGTGCAGGACCTCGAAGCCGAGTTCGCCGGCGTGGATGCGGTAAAGGTCGATCTGCTTTTCGTTGAAGGCGACCAGTCCCGGCACTTCGGCCAGCTTCGCGGTGACAGTGCGCACCAATTGCCAGGATTGTTCGGCAAAGCCGGGCTGATGGCGGATGACCAGGAAGAAGCCTTTCGGCACCGTCCACAGCGCGAAGTTGCGCGGGATGTAGCCGGTCATCGGCCGCGTCCACTCATGCGCGGGATAGCCGTGCAGATTGACATGGAGACCCGGTTGCGCGCGGGCAACGAACGCCTCGCGCGCTGAGCGCTCATGCAGCGGCTCGGCTTCGCGATATTCCAGATCGTCGCCCAAAGCCGTGTAGCGCGCGGCATGCAGCATATGGCGGGGCTGTGTTTCCCGCAGCTCGGCGCACAACGCATAGCCGTCCGGGTTTTCCAGCGGTAGAACGGCGAAGTGCGCTGCCTTGCGGCGCGAGAGCGTATCGGCCGCCCGCAGGGCGCCGACCACGCCGGTCGGTTCATTGGCGTGCTGGCCGCCGGAGATCAGAACAAGAGCGTCCGATCCTTCGCGGTATCGCCCGACGATTGATCGGCCGCAAACAGATTCACCATCCAGCGGTTTCCCGCCGATCGACTGCAAAGCTTCATCGATGTCCGATGACGACAGCGGCTCGCCGGCAGTGTCGAGCGGGAGAGCGGAGAAGTGGGGCTCATCCCGGATCAGATGGATGCGCATCGCAATGGAGAGGCTCAGCGGCCCATCGTAAAACCGGATGTCCGGCACAATGCGGCCGGGCTGAAGCCCGCGGTCGCCGGATGGGCGGCCAGAGCGCGCCTGGAAAATTTCCAGCCCGGAGAAGTAAAGATCCTCGTGCAGGGCTTCGGTCAGGCTGATGGCTTCTTCACCGAAGGCGAGCGGTTCATCTGGAAAGGGCAGACTTGCTTCGATCCGCAATTCTTCGAAGAACGGCTCGGTGCTGCCCCAGCTATGCCCCGCGATTTGCGCTATGGCCGTTTCAAACAGGATCTCGAAATCGGTCTCGAGCCGTCCATCTTCGATGGTCTGGCCGTCGCGACTGACGCGCAGCCAGCCGGTGGGGGAAAGCACCCGCGCGCCGGTGTGATCGACATGAACGCGGTTCGGCGCTTCAACGACTGTGGTGCGCTCAGATCCCTCTCGGCCGGTGACCGTCACTTTGTAATGCAGCCCATCGTCGCTCCGCGGCGTGAAGGTGATCGGCACCTGGATCAGACCGGCAAGCGGATAGGCTTCGAGCAGGAAACGCCGCTCTTCAGCGTCGGCATGTACGGGATAGGTGACGGCGACAGACCCAGCGCCGGTCAGATCGATGTCTTCAAGGAAGGCCTGAACCAGCGGCTTGTACGCCGAGCGCAGCCGCGCTTTCACTCCGCTCGCGGCAAGCATTGCCTCAGCAGCACGGCGAGCGGCCTTGCCCTCGAACAGCCAGGCCTCGATCTGCGTATCCGTCGCGCCCTCGAAGCGGGCAAGAAGCGCGTCCAGCGTGCGGGGAAAGCTTTGCGAGAAGGAAAGGGTCATTGCCTTGTCCGTCCGGTTGGATCGAGGCGGTCGCGCAGCCAGTCGCCGAGAAGGTTGAGGCCGAGCACGGTCAACAGGATAGCGAGGCCCGGAAACACGCTGACCCACCAGGCCGTTTGCAGATAGGTGCGGCCATCCGCGAGCATGCCGCCCCAGGACGGCGTCGACGGATCGACGCCAAGACCGAGGAAGGTCAGGCTCGATTCAAGCAGGATGTTGGTGGCGACGTTCAGCGTGATCAGCACGATCACCGGCCCAAGCAGATTGGGCAGAAGGTGATGCCAGATCAGGTTGAAGTTGGACACGCCGAACGACCGCGCCGACAACACGAATTCGCGCTCCCGCAAGGCAAGCACCTGTCCGCGCACAAGCCGGGCATATTGCACCCATTGCGACACGATCATCAGCATGATGATGTTGAACAAACCGCCGCCGAGGATAGCGATGAAGGTGATGGCCAGCAGGATGAAAGGCAGCGCCAGCTGGACGTCGGCGAAGCGCATGACGATCATGTCCCACACGCCGCGGTAGAAGCCGGACACCAGGCCCATGAAGACGCCGATGATCGCGCCGCCCGCGACCGAAAGAACGCCAACCAACAGCGAAATGCGCCCGCCGGAGATGACGCGACCAAGCACGTCGCGGCCCAGCGGATCGGTGCCGAGGATGTGGCTCCAATCGGTGAACGGTGCGCTCAGACGTGCGATGAGGTTCACGCCCATGCCGTTGTCGGGAAACAGCCAGGGCGACAGGATCACGGCCAGGCTGATGCCACCGACCAGCACGAGGCCGGCAACCAGTTCAAAGGAGCGGAACACGGACGCGCTGCGCTGCGGACGATCTGCGGTGAGGCTCAAGATCCTACTCCGTGCGGATGCGGGGATCGACCAGCCCGTAGGCGATGTCGACGATCAAGTTCACAAGAACGATCAACAGCGACAGAACGACGATCACGCCCTGCAGCACGGGATAATCGCGGTCGGCCACGGCTTGAAAGGCCAGCGTGCCGAGCCCTGGCCAGTTGAACACGCGTTCCACCACCACGATGCCGCCCAACAACCCGCCGAACTGGATCCCAAGATAGGTGATCAGCGGGATCGCGCAGTTCCGCAGCGCATGTTTGTAAAGAACGATGGTCTCGGACAGCCCCTTCGCGCGCGCTACAGTCACATATTGCTGCTGCAACGTTTCAAGCATCGCGGTGCGCACCAGGCGCACATTGGTCGCGGTCAGGATGATGCCCATGGTGAGCGCGGGCATCAGGAAGCTTCGCCAGCCTTCCATGCCGCTCGGCGGCAGCCATTGCAGCGTGATGGAAAACACCAGCACCAGCATGATCGCCAGCCAGAAGTTCGGGAAGGACAGGCCGATCAGCGAAAGGACGCGGATGATCTGGTCGGGCCAGCGGCCGCGCTTAGTGGCAGATGCGATGCCCAGC